>DASZYN010000399.1:0-2334 GCA_035545435.1 Acidobacteriaceae bacterium
CCATTGCCTGGGACCAGAAGCACATCGTCCGATGCCAGCGCGATGTCCCGCTGCTTGCCCTGCATGATCTTCTTCAGATCCATCTGGATTTCCACGTGCTGGTCGTTTGGAGTCTTACGGATAACAACCACCCTGGACAAAGCCGCCCCGAAATTCACTCCGCCTGACATCGCAATCGCGCGCATCACCGTAATGGGCGCGTTGCTCGAAAGCGGGATAGCCGATGGTGACTTGACCTGACCGATGACAAACACATTGCCCACTTTAGGCACAATCACCGTATCGCCGGCCATTAACGGTATGTTGGTCTCGTCCGTGGTCCTCGGATCCGTTCCCATAATCACCGTAATCGGCTGTGCCTCGCCAGGCCGCCGCACCGTGATCGTGTGGCTCGCCAGCGGCGTAAATCCGCCGCAGGCGGAAATAACATCGAGTAAACGCAGAGTGCCGAATGCCGGAACAGGCGCGGGTTTCTGAACCTCTCCCACAACCGTGATAACCCGGGTCGGTGAAGCCACCAGCGAGACACTCACCTGGGGATCCACAAGAATCCCTTTCTCCTTCAGTTCCCTTTCGAGATAGAGTGCGACTTCGGAAGGGGTCCGGCCCCCTACCTTCACGACCCCCAGATAAGGCAGGATAATCTCTCCCTGCGTTCCTACTTTGATGCCGCTGGCACCAATACTCCCATTCCCCGTTGGCGAATCCACGCTGGTAGAACCTCCCGTGGACAGTTCCGGTGCGCCGTAGGTCGCAATCGAAATCACATCTCCGGGTACGATCTTCACATCCTGGAGTTGAATATTCATCGCGGAAGGCGGCACTGAGGAAACCGTCGACGGACCGCCCACCGCGGGTCCGGCAAATTGCCCGAGTGCCGTCTGGCCACCGATGAGCATCCCCCAGCAGATCATGCTGCCCGCTGCGAATCCTGCAAAACCTGCCTTCATTTGAATAACTCTCACCCAGCTCTCGCGGTTAATACAGAGTGCTTATTTCCCGTATTCGTAGGTGTAATACCCAAGATATCCGTAGTATTCCGGTAACGAAGCATCGACACCGTTAAACACAAAGCCGTAGACCTTCACGTCCAGTTCGTGGAGAATTTCAGAGGCTCGCGCCAACATCCTGCGCGTGCAATAGCCCTGCCGGATGACCAACACCATTCCGTCGGCTTGCGCGGCGACAATGGCTGGATCGGTTACCGAAAGAAGAGGCGGGGTATCGAAGATGACGTAGTCGTACCGCTCCCGCAGCTGGCGCACTACTTCGCTCATCTGATCCGATGCCAGCAGGTCCGCAGGCAGCGGAGGCACTGTGCCTGAGGGGATCACGTCCAGCGTCGTCAAAATCTCGTGCGTCTGAGTGACCTCATCGAGGGTGTAATAGCCGGTGAGAACTTCCGACAGTCCCTTGCCACCTTCGAGGTGAAGCCGTTTGTAGACCGAAGGACGCCGCATATCTGTGTCGACGAGGGCTACCTTCTTGCCACCCTGCGCGAGCACCGCCGCCATGTTCACTGAAACGGTGGACTTACCTTCACTGGGCTGGCAGCTGGTGACCGCAATGGCCTTCGACTCTCTGGACGTGGTCGACAACCGCATCGAAGTACGAAGAGCCCGGAACGATTCGGAGAATGGCGATCGCGGGTCGCGCAGCAGCTCCGGACCCACCACCCACTCCAGTTCCGAGCCTTTGCTCTTCCAGTGACTCTGCGGAATCATCGCCAGCGACGGCAATCCCAGCATCTCCTGGATTTCATGCGCATCCCGCATCCGGGTATCCATCTTCTCCAGCAGGAGCGCCAAGGTGAAGCCTCCGAAGAGCCCGAACAGCACCCCGATGAGGCCCAGCTTCACCGGAGACGAGCTGGAGGGATTCAGCGGCGTAGAGGCGAAGTCGACAATACTGATATCGGCAGCATCCAGTCCCGCGTCGATGGCAGCTTCGCGCAGCCGCCCCACAATGCTTTCGTACATCTTGCGGTTGGTATCATATTCCTGGTTCAGCAGCATGTACTGCACCAGATCGTCACGCTGCCCGTACACACCGTGAATTTTGTCGTTCAGCAGGGCCTGCGCTTTCGACTCGGCGGCCTGAGCCATGTTCAGTGAGTCGTTGGCCTGCTCCACTACGCGGTGCTCCTGCGTGGCGATCTGCTTTACCAGTGACTCGTCCTGGGCTCTCAACTGTTTTACCTGCGGATAATTCGGTCCATAAACCGGCTGCAGGTGCGCGAGTTCGGCCTCGATGCCCGCCCGCTGCGTACGAAGATTCGCCAGCAAACCCTCCGAGCCTCCTGCTCCGCTTACTCCTGCAATGCTCGGAAGTCCC
>DASZYN010000400.1:0-1780 GCA_035545435.1 Acidobacteriaceae bacterium
CAAGGCCTTCTCTGAAACCGACTTCAACGACGATCTGAAGAAGATCGACGTCCCTACCCTCGTCATGCACGGCGATGACGATCAGATCGTCCCCTTTCACGATGCTGGCGAACTCACGGCAAAGATCGTCAAAGGCGCCCAACTCAAGGTCTACAAAGGCTACCCGCACGGCATGGCCCAAATCCACGCTGAAGAGATCAACAACGACCTCCTCGCCTTCATCGAAAGCTAGTGTGGTGTTTCTGAAGTTTCCTTTACCTTGTCATCCCGACCGGACCCTGAGCGTAGCGAAGCGGAAGCGGAGGGACCTGCTTCTCTTCCGCATAAAGAAATTTCGGAAACACCACACGAGTGGCCTGTCGCAGAGGTTTCGTTCGTGGCTTTGAAAGGGCTCGGCTTCAGCCGTCCAGAGCCAAACTGAAACGGGCTTCAGCCCCCGGCGAAAGATCTTTTCATCGCCATTCCCGCTAACGTTTTCTCTGCGACAAGCCACGAGGGCTTCGACCGGATGATCGGGTCCTTCCCGCGAAGCGGTGCCGCGCCAGCGGCACGACGGTAGAAGCCCCGGCCTTCAGGCCGGGGAAAAAGGATCCGCGGGTTCGAAGCCTTTAGGCCCGGAACGTACTCAATCACGCGGTCATGGTCCTAGCCAGACGCAGGAAGCAGGAAGCGCCGCCACAGTGTCCGGTGTTCCAGCTTCCTGCATCACCTGCCGCCCAGTTAACCGTCCCGCCAACACACCCGTCACGCCAGTACCCCAGCAAAAACTCAGTAGTAACGCGGCCTTGCACGCGCTTCCGGAAAATGCCACTATCGATTCGTACGCGCTGCCGGCGACCTATCCGCACTACCCTGCGGCACATCCTCGAAAGAAGAGTTCGTTTGTAATCGCCCTCGGCTGTCTCCGATCGGCTTTGTTTCAATTTCTGCTCTGGAGTTGTTTCATGACATCGATCAAAGTTTTCGTGCGCAACCTTGAGCCGGACCGTGCGCGCCCGCCTATCTCCATCCAGAGGCCCCGCCTTGTCCCGGCGCCAGACTCCCCCGACCACGAAGAAGAGCCAACGCTGGCCGAACGCGTCTTCCACTTCCTCGACCGGCGCAGCGCATAAACGACTGCGCCCCTACTCCCTGCTCCTCGCCACCGCCGCAAACGCCAGCCCCCTTCGCACCCGAAACCCGAGATCTTCATACACCCGGATCGCTCCCGCATTGCTCGCCAGCGAGTGCAGAAACGGCGTCTTCCCCGCCGCCACAATCTCCTCCATCACGCACGACATCAGCAACCGCGCATATCCCCGCCCCCGCGCCTCGGGATGCGTGCACACTGCGCTCACCTCCACATATCCCGGCACGTGCATTCGTTTGCCCGCCATCGCCACCAGCCGCCCGTCCGCGAAAATCCCGAAGAACGTGCCCAGCTCATGGGTGCGCAGCCGGAACGGCCCCGGCTCGGTCAGCGTCGCCAGCTCCACCATCGCCCCAGCGTCTTCCTTCGTGAGCACACGCAGCGTCACCCCCTCCGGCTCCTCAATCGCCACCGGCTTCGGATCTTCCGCCACCATCTGCACCAGCTCGCCGCTGCGCACCACTGTCCAGTCCTCAGGAATGCACGGCGTCTCGCGAAAGAACAGCCCGACCACTCCCTCCGGCTCCACCAATTCCGCCAGCGCTGCCCAATGCGTCTCCGTCTCAACCGGCATCCCGCTCAGCGGACCGATCTCTACCGGATACCGCCGCGCTTCCGGCCCGCCCAGCGCCAGCCCCGCATGATCCGTCG
>DASZYN010000401.1:0-5340 GCA_035545435.1 Acidobacteriaceae bacterium
CAGCGCTCCGGAAGAAAAAGAGTGCCCCGAGTGCAAGGGCCCCATCGAACGCCTCCTTTCCGCGCCCGCCATCCAGTTCAAAGGCTCCGGCTGGTACGTCAACGACTACGCCGGCAAGTCGAAGTCCGGCGGCTCCATGAAAGCGTCGGCCGACGGCGAAGCCAAAGCAGGCGACTCGAAATCCGAAAAGAAGCCCGCCGAGAAGTCCTCCAGCGCATCGTCGGATTCGGGCAGCTCGAGCACTTCAGCCGCGCCCCCTTCCTCGAGCGCGTCGAAGAGCGACTAACGCCGCATCCGGCACGCTGCAACGCTCATCGAAGAGAGAAGATCCACCCCGAGGTGGCTCTTCTTTCCCCATGGCTGCAACACTCCCCTCTGAAAAAGCTGCGTCCGAACGCATCTCTCCCTCCGCGGTAGCGCCTGAAGCGTTGCATCCGCTCTACATCGCCGGCAACTATCTGCGCACCGCCACCACACTCGAATCGCCGCTGCGCAATCTGGTTTATCTCCGCGCCTCGCAGATGAACGGCTGCGCTTTCTGTATCGCGATGCACTGGCGCGAGGCCAAGGAGGACGGCCTGAGCGACGATCATCTCCATGGGCTGCTCGCCTGGCGCGAAGCGCCCTGGTACACGGATCGCGAGCGCGCCGCGCTGGCTTGGACCGAGGCCCTCACCGACATCGCCCACAGCCATGCCCCGGACGACGTCTACGATCAGGCACGCCGGCAATTCACCGATCGCGAACTCGTCGACCTCACCCTGGCCATCACCACGATCAATGCGTGGAACCGCTTTATGGCCGCCTTCCGCGTGAATCCTGAGACCGCGCCCGACGTGATCGCCGTGCTGAGAAACACGCCCGAAGCAAATTCGTCTGCGGCGGCACGGTGAATAAGCTCGGCAGCAACATTCGGCTCGCGGTTAGCGGCTCGCCTGTCGCTAACCGCTTCATCAGCGGACCGCTTCTTAGCTAGCCGGACTTAGCTGGCTCACCGGGCTTCCTCCAACTGCATCGACAGCTCTTCCCACTCGCTGTTCAGCGACGCCTGCTGTTCGCGCAATGCTGTGAGCGCATCCGAAAGCCGCTGCGTCTCTTCCGCGCTCACATACACCCCTAACGCCTGCTCGGTCTCAGCCAGCGAAGTCTCGACTTTGGGAATCTGCGCCTCCACCGCGGCCAGCCGCTCCTGCATCTGCCGCAGCTTGATCGGATTCACCCTCTTCGCTGCCTTCTCCTCAACCACAGGCTCCGGCACGACCACCACGACGGGCGTTTTCACGATGGGCTCCGCTGCAGCCACGGTCGCGGCTGCCAGCTCGGCTGCCCCGCCCTCCTTGCGCCACCGATAGTCCTCGTAGTTGCCCGGATAAACGTTCAGGCGCGAACCCCGCGCTGGATCGTCCGGGTTCTTCTCAATCTCAAAGACCTTTTGCGCCAGCCCGTCGATGAAGTAGCGATCGTGCGAGACGAAGATCACCGTGCCGTTGAACTTCCCGATCGCCTCCAGCAGCACGTCCTTCGCGCGCAGGTCGAGATGGTTCGTCGGCTCGTCCAGCAGCAGGAAGTTCGCCGGGCTGACCAGGATGCGCGCCAGCGCATAGCGGTTGCGCTCCCCGCCGCTCAGCACGCCCAGCGGCTTAAAGACGTCGTCGCCCGAAAACAGAAAACACCCCAGCAGGCTGCGCAGGTCTTTCTCCGCAACTTTGGGCGCCGCGCGGCCCATGTCATCCAGCATCCGCGCGCTGTGATCGAGCACCTTGTACTGATCCTGCGCGAAGTACTCTGCGATGACGTTGTGGCCCAGCTTCAGCGTGCCCTGCGTCGGTGTGTCCTGCCCGCTCAGCAGCCGGATCAGCGTCGACTTCCCGGCACCGTTCACGCCCACCAGCGCGATCCGATCGCCGCGTTCGATGGTGAAGTTCACGTTCTCCAGCACGCGCTTCTCGCCGTACTGCATGGACAGCCCTTCAACATCGACGACGTTTCTCCCTGAAGGCGGCGGCTGCGGAAACGTGAAGTGCGGCACCGGCTCTTCCAGCGGAATCTCGATGCGCTCGATCTTGTCGAGCTCCTTGATGCGGCTCTGCACCTGCTTCGCCTTCGTCGCCTGGTAGCGGAACCGGTTGATGAACACTTCCAGCTGCTCGATGCGGTCGCGCTGGTTCTTGTAGGCCGCCTCCAGCTGCGCCCGCCGCTCCGCCTTCTGCGTCAGGTACTTCTCGTAGTTGCCGTGGTAGACGTGCAGTGCCTTGTTCCAGATCTCGATGATCTTGTTCACCGTCACGTCGAGAAAATACCGGTCGTGCGAGATCAGGATGTACCCGTTCTCCCAGGTGCTCAGGTAGTTCTCGAGCCAGTTGCGCGTTTCGAGATCGAGATGGTTCGTGGGCTCGTCCAGCAGAAGCAGGTCGGGTTTCTCAAGCAGCAGCTTTCCCAGGGCGATACGCATCTGCCAGCCGCCGGAAAATTCCTCCGTCCGCCGCGTCCAGTCTTCCTTGCTGAAGCCGAGCCCTGTGAGGACTCCGCCCACCTGGGCGTCGAGCGCATAGACGTCATGGTGCCGCAGCCGCCCCTCGACATGGCTGTAGCGATCGGCCGCTGCCTCATACTCCTTGCTCGCCGGATCCAGCTCCGACAGCGCGTGCGCCAACTGCTCGAATTCCTGCTCCATCGCCCGCAGCTCGTCAAAGACGCTCAGGCACTCCTCGAAGACGGTCCGCCCGCTCAGGGTCAGCCCATCCTGGGGCAGGTAGCCGATGGTCATGCCTTTCATCCGCTGCATCGAGCCGTAATCGAGCGACTCCATGCCGCCCAGGACCTTCATCAGCGTGGATTTCCCGGCCCCGTTCGCCCCCACGAGCGCGGTTTTCTCATTGGGGGTGATCAGCCAGTCAGCATTTTCAAAGAGGAGTCGCGGACCGAAGCGCTTGCCCGCGCCGGAGAGCTGCAGCATAGCCCTATTTTAACGGGCCGGCGGCTGGCCCCCTGGCTCGCCTGGCGTGAGGGTCGATCATACGCCACGAAGTAACTGTCGGGGCGTCCTTCAGTCACCTGCGTAACGGCGATTTTTGATTGCTCTTTGAAGAACAGGCGACTACATTTAGTTCGGCATGCTAACAATTGCGCACGCATGCCGTACTCCGTCGTGATCAGGAATCAGGATTCTCCATGAAGAAGTCATCTGCCGTCGCAACTTCCGCGCGCAAATCCGCGCCGCCTGCCTACAAAAATCCTGCGCTGCCCTCTGCGCGCCGCGTGAAGGATCTGCTCTCCCGCATGACCCTCGACGAGAAAGCTGCGCAGATGCTCTGCGTCTGGCAGGAGAAAGCGCAAAAGCTCGTCGATGAAAAAGGCGACTTCGACCTCGCCAAAGCAAAGAAAGCCTTTCGCGACCGCCGCGGGCTCGGCCAGGTCGGCCGCCCCTCCGACGCCGGCGGCGGCAAAAAGGCCCGCGCCATGGCAGAGCTGACCAACGCCATTCAAAAGTTCTTCCTCGAGAACTCCCGCCTCGGTATTCCCGTCATGTTCCACGAGGAGTGCCTCCACGGCCACGCTGCGCCCGACGGCACCAGCTTTCCCCAACCGATTGCCCTGGGCGCGACCTTCAACCCGGACCTTGTCGAGCAGCTCTTCGCTATGACGGCGCTGGAAGCTCGCCTGCGCGGCGCTCACCAGGCCCTCACGCCGGTTGTCGACGTTGCCCGTGAGCCCCGCTGGGGACGCGTGGAAGAGACCTACGGCGAAGACCCGTACCTCGTCTCTCGCCTCGGCATCGCCGCGGTGCGCGGCTTCCAGGGCGATCGTAATTTCCGCGACAAGAAGCACATTCTCGCGTGCCTGAAGCACTTTGTCGGCCACGGCCAGCCCGAATCCGGCATGAACTGCGCCCCGGCCAACGTCTCCGAGCGCGTCCTGCGCGAGACCTTCCTCTACACCTTCAAAGAGGCACTGCGCGAAGCCGAGGCCGTTACGATCATGGCCTCCTATAACGAAGTCGACGGCGTCCCTTCACACGCCAACAAGTGGCTCCTCAAAGACGTTCTGCGCAGGGAGATGGGCTTTAAGGGCTTCATCGTCTCGGACTACTACGCGATCTGGGAACTCGGCTACCGCCCCGACACGCATGGCCACTTCGTCGCAAAGGACAAAAAAGAATCCTGCGCGCTCGCCGTCAACGCCGGCGTCAACATTGAGCTGCCCGACCCGGATTGCTACCTGCATCTCGTCGAGCTGGTGAAGAAGGGCGTGCTCAAAGAATCGCAGCTCGATGAGCTGGTCGCGCCGATGCTCTTCTGGAAATTCGAAATGGGCCTCTTCGACGATCCATACGTCGATCCCACCGAGGCCGACCGCGTGGTCGGCTCCGATGCCCACAAAAAGCTCGCCCGTACCGCCGCCCAGGAAGCCATTACGCTCCTGAAGAACGACAACAACACCGCCCCACTCGACATCAACAAGATCAAGACCATCGCGGTCATCGGCCCGAATGCCAATCGCACGCTGCTCGGTGGATACTCCGGCGTGCCGAAGCATGAAGTCACGGTGCTCGAAGGCATTCGCAACCGGGTCGGCAACCGCGCGAAGGTCCTGTACAGCGAAGGCTGCAGGATCACCATCGGCGGCAACTGGAACCAGGACGCCGTTGTGCCCAGTGACCCCGTCGAAGACCGCAAGCAGATCCAGGAAGCCGTCGAAGTGGCGAAGCAGGCCGACGTCATTGTCCTCGCGATTGGTGGCAACGAACAGACCTCGCGCGAAGCCTGGAACCTGCAGCACATGGGCGACCGCACCAGCCTTGACCTGATCGGCCGTCAGGACGAGCTGGTCGAAGCCCTGGCCGCGCTGGGCAAGCCCATCGTTGCGTTCCTGTTCAACGGCCGCCCGCTTTCCATCAACCACCTGCTCGCGCACGTGCCGGTGATCTTCGAGTGCTTCTACCTCGGCCAGGAAACGGGACACGCCATCGCCGACGTGCTCTTCGGTGAATTCAATCCCAGCGGTAAGCTGCCGATCAGCTTCCCGCGTTCGGTCGGGCACCTGCCCGTCTTCTACAACTACAAGCCTTCGGCGCGCCGCGGGTACCTGTTCGACGACGTCTCTCCGCTCTTCGCCTTCGGCTATGGCCTCAGCTACACCACCTTCGAACTGAAGAATCCGCGCCTCACCAAAAAGAAGATCACGGCCAAAGGCGCGACCCAGGTTCAGGTGGACGTCACCAACACGGGCAAACGCGCGGGCGCCGAGGTGATTCAGCTCTACATCCGAGACCTTGTCAGTTCGGTCACGCGCCCGATCAAAGAGCTCAAGGGCTTCAGGAAGATCTATCTCAAGCCCGGC
>DASZYN010000402.1:0-6780 GCA_035545435.1 Acidobacteriaceae bacterium
GGTACCTTCGTGCGGACGCAGCTTCGAATTGGGTTGAGGTTCTGCTCGGAAAGGCTTCCGCTACTTGCTGTGGGGTGAACCTGGCCTATTTTCGGGTGGCTCCCCCAAATCAGAATTCGGACCCTATTGAGAGTCCGGGTCAAAATTGAGAGTCCGGGTCAGATGAAGAGTCCTGGTCAAATTGAGAGTCCGGGTCAAATCAAGAGTCCGGGTCAAATTGAGAGTCCTGGGTCAAATGAAGAGTCCGGGTCAAATGAAGAGTCCTGGGTCAAATGAAGAGTTCGGGTCAAATGAAGAGTTCGGGTCAAATGAAGAGTCCGGGTCAAAATGAAGAGTCCGGGTCAAATGAAGAGTCCTGGGTCAAATGAAGAGTCCTGGGTCGAATGAAGAGTCCGGGTCAAATGAAGAGTCCGGGTCAAAATGAAGAGTCCGGGTCAAACAGCGGCGAGTGCGGGAACAGGTGGCATGGAGAGATGGCACAGATCGCAGCGGCACAGATCGTCGGGGCACAGCTTACAGGGGCATTGGCAGGAACAAGTCGCCGCAGCATCGGCCGCAGGAGTCCATTATCAGGGGACAGGGTGCAGGGGACAGGGTGCCCAACTCAAGTTGCGGTGTGCAGAAGTGGGCACAGCCACAGCTGACGTTGCCGCCAAGGGCGAGCCGGATGCGTCTATTCTTTAGTAGTCAGTAGCCGAAGCAGAAGCCAGCAGGAGTCATGTCGTGGTTTTGGTCCCCGGACGTCGTTGCGTTGTGAGTTTCATGGCCGCCCTGGCGCTGGCATTGCCGGGCCTGCACGGGCAGGTTTCGTACACCTCGATGCCGCTCGATCAGGGTTTTGGACCACTGGATCCGACGCCGCCCGCGATTCCCGTGCAGCAAATCATTACCGAGTTCACGGCGAAGGAGGCGGTCTTCCGGCATGCGCTGGACAACTACACGTGGACGCGGAGCGTGCGGGTGCAGACGATCGACGACGATGGGAAACCGGACGGCCAGTATTACCAGGTGGTGGATATTGCGTTCGACGCGGACGGGCATCGGAGAGAGCGGGTGCTGGACGCACCGGAGAGCAGCCTGACGCGCGTGATGATGTCGCCGGCGGATTTCGAGGACATCGAGGAACGGCTGCCGTTTGTGCTGACCACCGAGGATGCGCCGCAGTACGACATCACGTATGTGGGCAAGCAGAAGATCGACGAGATCGACACGTGGAGCTTCGACGTGAAGCCGAAGGTCATCGAGAAGAAGAAGCGGTACTTTCAGGGGCGGATCTGGGTGGACCAGAAGGATCACCAGATCGTGGTGACGAACGGCAAGAATGTGCCGGACGATACGCGGCCGGGGCATGAGGATTTGTCGACGCCGTTTGTGACGTATCGGCAGCTGGTGGACGGCAAGTACTGGTTCCCGGTGTACACGCATGGCGATGGAGTGCTGCACTTTACCGCCGGGCATGGCTATCTGAGCGACAACGTGCACCTGCGCGAGACGGTGAAATACACGAACTACCACGAGTTCCACACCAGCATTCGCGTGCTGTACAACGGGCAGGACATCACGGGGAGTCCGGAGAAGGGAACGGCGGGACAGGGGCAGGCGCCGGCACCGGCGCCGAAGCCCGAGGATCCGAAGAAGCCGCAGTGAGGGCGGGGCTCAGGCCGCAGGGCTGAGGTCGCGGGTCTCAGGTCACCTGGCTCAGGCGAGATTGCGGCCGAGGGAAACAGCCCTGTCGCGGGTGCGGCTATCGATCTGCTGATCGGGGCTGACAGCGGAGCGGCCGATCCAGAGCCTGGCGGAAGGGGCGGCGCCGAGCAGCCTGGCTGTGAGTTTGAGGGAGCTGGTCGCCCCGCTGGCGAACGGGATCATCGCGCCGGGCATTCCGGCGGAGCACACAAGCACGGCCTTCTTGTGGAGAATCCGCGAACGCAGCTTCGGGCCGTGATTCCTGCCCCACGGCCAGTACGCGGCGAAGCCGAGAAGGCGCTCCATAAATTTTCGGAAGACCGCGGTGACGTTGTAGTAGTTGACCGGCGAGCCGAGGACGATGGCATTGGCGTCGTCGACGGCGCGCAGGACCGACTCCATGTCGTCCTGCTGGACGCAACGCCCGGGGGTGAGGCCGTTTTGCGCGGCGCAGGTGCGGCAGTTCCTGCAGAACTGGATATTTTGATCGATGAGGTAGATTTTGGCGGTCTGTGCGCCGGCAACGCGTGCGCCCTCAAGTACGGCATCGACGGCCTGATCGGTAATTCCGCCCTTGCGATAGCTGCCCACGATGGCTATCACTTTTCCCATGGCCCACCTCCGACGCCTCGGAAATAACATGAAGGTTGCAGGGTGTCAGTATCGTGCATCACAGTACCGGGGCCCCTGCAAGGGTCCCAAAGCGGTTGACTGGAGGGGCGAACGGCCTGTTTCGCTGCCAGATTTCGCCGCTCAGATCGTCCTGGTCGCTCCTCGCTGCAGGTTTTTGCCCCTGAGGAGGCTGGGCGAGTACCATAAAAGAGCTATCCTGCCGGATTCCACCGCTCGTTGGCTGGAGGTCCGCATCCCTCTCGGAGGAAATACTTGCCAGCAGCTGAACGCTTTCTCTTTACCTCGGAATCCGTGACCGAAGGCCATCCCGATAAGATTGCCGATCAGGTTTCCGACGCTATTCTTGACGCCTGCCTTGAGCAGGACCCGTACAGCCGTGTGGCCTGCGAGACGCTGACGGCGACCGGGCTGGTGGTGATCGCCGGCGAAATCACGACGCGCGCATACGTTGATTTTCAGGCGCTGGTGCGGGGCGTGGTGACCGCGATCGGGTACGACAACGCGGTGTACGGGTTCGATTCCAACACCTGCGCTGTGATCTCGACGATCAACAAGCAGTCGGGCGACATCGCGATGGGCGTGGACACCGGCGGCGCCGGCGACCAGGGCATGATGTTCGGGTACGCGACGAACGAGACGCCGGAGCTGATGCCGACCCCGATTTCGCTGGCGCACAAGCTGACGCGGCGGCTTTCGGAAGTTCGCAAAAACGGCAAGCTGCCGTATTTGCGGCCGGACGGCAAGAGCCAGGTGACGGTGGAGTACGACAAGAACCACAAACCTGTGCGGATCGACGCGGTGGTGATTTCGACGCAGCATGCGGAAACCGTGAGCACGGAAGAGCTGCGCGCGGACATCCTGAAACACGTGATTCAGTCGACGCTGCCGGCGGAACTGCTGGACGAGAACACGAAGTACCACATCAACCCGACGGGGCGATTCGTGATCGGCGGTCCGATGGGCGATACGGGTCTGACGGGGCGGAAGATCATCGTGGACACGTACGGCGGCATGGGGCGGCACGGCGGCGGCGCGTTCAGCGGCAAGGATCCGACGAAGGTAGACCGTTCGGCGGCCTACATGGCGCGGTATATCGCGAAGAACATCGTCGCGGCAGGCCTCGCGGAGCGCTGCGAGGTGCAGCTGGCGTATGCGATTGGCGTGGCTGAACCGGTGAGCGTGCTGGTGGATACGTTCGGCACGAGCAAGCTGGACGAGACGGCGCTGGTAGCGCTGGTGCGCAAGAACTTCGAGCTGACGCCGAAGGGAATTATGGAGAGCCTGAACCTGCGGCGGCCGATTTACCGCAAGACGGCGGCCTACGGGCACTTCGGACGCGTGAACGAGCCCGACTTTACGTGGGAGACCACGGACAAGGCGGCTGCGCTGAAGGATGGCGCGAAGGCACACGCGAAGGAGCCAGTGTCAGCGAAGTAGTTTTGCGTTGGAACAAAAGGGCGGGCCGAGAGGCCTGCCCTTTTTCTTTGGGTCAGTGGGTCCACTGGAGGCGGAGGTAGGCGCTGCGGGGAATCCGGGAGGCGGCAACGTAGTCAATGGACGGGAACTCGAGGTGGCGTGCCTGGAGCAGATTCGTCGCACCCGCGCTGATTTCGAGTTTTTCGCCCAGGGTGCGTGAGAGGCGCAGATCGAGCCGCGTGTGCGCGGGAACGATGAAGGCCGAGGGATTGTTGAGCGCGCCGCCCATCGAGGAAGCGGTTGGGGAATTGCCGTTCAGGATGGCGCCCAGGCTCCATTGCGGCGCCGGGCTCCAGAACCCGCGGACATCGAAGGCATTGCGAGGCGCTGCCCAGTCCTGGTTGTTGAGCGGCACGTCGGTGGGGGTCCCGTGATCACTGAAGCGGTTCTGCATCCAGGCGTAGCTGCCCTGGAAGTGCAGCGTGGTGTCAGGATTCCAAAGCAGTGAAACTTCGGCGCCCTGCGAATCGGAGGAGAGAGCGTTGAGGTAGGTGCAGGGCAGGACGATCGACGGGGCGGGGTTGAAATGCAACACGGCCGCGCCGATCGCAGTGGCGCCCAGGCTGTAATAGTGATTGACGAAGCCGGCGAGATCGACGGAAACGCTGTTGCCGAACTGATGCCGGTATCCGGCCTCATAAGCGTGGACAATTTCGGAACCGAAGCGTGGATTGCCGCTGATCTGGATGGTGACGGGCAAACCCTGGATAACACCGCCGGCAAAGTCGAGGCGGTCATCGCGGTCGATGTCGGAAGGGGTACGCACGGCGCGAGAAACCGAGGCCCACAGCGTTTGCGCGGGAGAGAGCTTTGCCAGCAGGCGGGCCCCGGGCTGGTATTCGAAGTGAGAGTAAGTGTTCCAGAGAAGCTTGGCGCCCGCAGTGAGAGTGAGCCGGCGGGGAAGGAGGGCAATCTCGTCCTGCAGGAAGCCGCTGGAGAGATGAATGACGTGGTCCGGGTGCTGAAACATAGGCTCGGCAGCGGCGGCTACGTCAGAGGTCCAGCGATACCCGGCTCCCCACACGAGATTCTGGCGCGTTCCGAGCGAGTGGCGGTCCTGCAGATCCAGGTCGAAGCTGTGCATGTGGACGGATTGTTCGATCTCGAAACGGCGGTCGTCGCGCAGGTACGCCTGAAGAATGGTCGAAGAAGATGCGCCGCGCGTGTGCTCCCAGCGGACAGAGGCAAAGCCACCAGCGGCGTGAATCGGCGCGAGGGTGGAGGTGGTGGCGGCGTAGTCGAAGTTCACCCGCTGCTGCTCCGCGTTGTCGTAAAGATCCGCCTGAAGGGTGATGCTATCCCGGAGTCGGGGAGACCAGTCGAGGCGGATGCCGGCGCGTTCAATGTTGGCGGTGTCGCCGGCCGATGCGCCATCGGCGGCGTCGAGCGCGTCGCGGTGGAGATATTTTCCGTAGAGGCGATAATCGGCAGAGGCGCCGAGGTGTCCGCCGTAGCGGGCGACGGCTTCCTGATCGATGCGGCCGCCTTCTGCCACGACCAGGGCTCCCTGCGTGTCCTGGGCCTTGCGAGTCACGATGTTGATGACGCCGTTGACGGCATTGGCTCCCCAGAGGGTCGCGCCGGGACCGCGGACGACTTCGATGCGCTCGACGTCTTCAAGCAGGACGTCGGTCTGGTCCCAGAAGACGCCGGAGTAGAGCTGGTTGTAGACGGTGCGGTTGTCGATCATGACCAGCATCTTGTTGGCGAAGCGGTTGTTGAATCCGCGGGCGCTGACGGCCCATTTGTTGGCATCGATCTGGGCCACTTCGACGCCGGGGACCATGCGGAGGACTTCGGGAATGGAGGTGGCACCGGAACGGTGAATGTCGTCGCGGGTGATGACAAAGACAGCGGCGGGAGTGTCGAAGAGGGGCTCGTCGTGACGTGAGACGGAACTGACCTGAACATTGGTGAGCTGCTCGAGGGTCATGGAGAACAGATCCTGGGCGCCGGGCTTTTTCGCGGCGATCGCAGAGGGCGCCGTCGCGCCCGCCAGGAGGAGCGCCGATGCTGCAAGGATCCAACAGTTTTTGTGGGCGGTCATTTTTGGATACCTGAGTCGGAGATCGCTGGCGCGGAGCCAACGCCGGCACCTGGGCGGCCTCCGATGGAGGTATCGGCAGGATTGGGGACGACTTCAGGGTGGGAGGGCGGAGGGCGAGGCTCGCCGGAGGTTAGAACGCACTACTCTCCGGTGGACTTAGCATGGTGAGCGGATGCGAAGGTTCGTGATTTTTGCGGTGATTTGTGGCGTAGCCCTGCTGTGTCGCGGTCAGGAGACGGCGATCCGGGCAGATCGGATCGTGATCGTGAAATCGGCGCACAGGATGACGCTGATGAGCCGGGGACGCGAGATCAGATCGTACAAGGTGGCGCTGGGCGATCCGATAGGGCCGAAGGTGCAGCGAGGCGATAAGAAGACGCCGGAGGGCGTGTACTTCGTCGATGGGAAGAATGCGAACAGTTTGTTCCATCGGGCGCTGCACTTGTCGTATCCGAACGCGGCGGACCGGGCGCGGGCACGGAAGATGGGCGTGAATCCGGGCGGGGACATTGAGATTCACGGCTTGCCAAGGCAGTATGCATGGATGGGCGCGGCGCATCGGTCGATCGACTGGACGACGGGATGCATTGCCGTGACGAATGCGGAGATCGACGAGATTTGGGAGGAGGTGCGGGTGGGGACGGCGGTGGAGATTCGGCCTTGAGGGATTGAATCGGCCGTTGAAACTGGCGTTTCGCAGGTTTCTGGTGAGGACGTTTCTTTCCGGGCAGTCTGAACATATTTTTGGATAAAGAGAAGGGAAGAATTGCGGGAGTTTTCCAAAACGGTCCGGGGCACTTACTTTTGAGTTTGTCCTGATTGGATTTTGGTTGAGGTACTGGGTGCAGAAGCTCAAGCTTCTTGCTGTGGGGTGAACCTGGCCCTCGCAATGTTTTTGGGGTGGCGGGTTTTTTCCGGGCTTTTCCTTCGCGGTCCCG
>DASZYN010000403.1:0-3490 GCA_035545435.1 Acidobacteriaceae bacterium
ACCGGTGTGTACATTACCGGATTGCTGTAGCTGCCCTTGTAATGTTCGTAACCGACTTCGAGGCCGCTGGCCACGCTGGTGACCGCGACGACCAAACAGAGGCCGCGCTGAAAACAGCCGCGGCGAAGATGTTCCAGCACATTCGCCGACAGTTCACCCATCGGTTCCGGTAGAGTGCGTTTCGCCGCGCGCTCGAGTTCGTTCGTGAGTACAAAGCTCATACGGCAAAACGCTCAGCATCTTTGCGTTTGAAGATCAGGCCCAGCCCTGGACGCGCGCGGTCCGGTTCCAGAAAGCCGTTCCGGGCCGGGATAAACCCATCGAAGAGCATCTTTTCAATGCGGACATGATCGTGGAAGTATTCGACGTTGCGAAAACCCGGCACGGCGCGGGCCACATGCATGTGCAGAGAAGGCGCACAGTGCGCTGACATGGGGCAGCCGAAGCTTGCGGCAATCGCCGCTCCCGCCAGGAAGCCGGTGAATCCACGACACCGGGTCGCGTCTAACTGGAGAACGTCGACGGCCTGGCTGGCGAGCATGTGCCGAAAATAAGCAGGACTGTAGCCGTATTCGCCGGCGGCCACATCCATGCCCGCGGGTACGGCGTCGCGCACGCGCCGCAGGTCGTCGGGGTAATCCGAACTGACCGGCTCCTCAAACCAGGTGACGCCGCTTTCGGCAAATCGATCCGCCAGTGCGATCGACTGCTTCGCCGTGTACGCTCCATTGGCATCGACAAACAGGGCTGTGTCTGGACCGATCGCTTTGCGCGCCACGCGGACGCGTTCCGGATCGCGCTCGGGCTCGGTACCAATCTTCATCTTCACGCTGCGAATGCCGTCCTTCACCCAGCCTGACAGCTGCTTCGCCAGCTGCTTGTCGGAATAGGAGGTGAATCCGCCGCTGCCGTAGGCCTCCACCCGCGTGTCTGCAGCTCCCAGCAGATCTACCAAACTGCGCCCGAGCAGCTTTGCCTTGAGATCCCACAGAGCGATATCGAGCGCCGACACGGCCATGGCTCCGATGCCGACATTGCCGTCGTTTCGAACCTGACGGAGCAGGGACGCGTGCAATGCGGGGATATCGCACGCGGCCTGATGAAGAAGACATTTCTCGGCGAGATGACGTGCCAGAATGGCGACGGCGGCAGTTCCGTAGGTATAGCCGATGCCTGTGATTCCACCGCAGCGGAGTTCCGCCAAAACCAGCGTGGTCGAATCCCAGCTCAGCGTACCGTCAGCTTCAGGTGCATCGGTGGGAATGGTGTATGCCGATACTCCAGCCTCTTCGATCGATCCTTTCTGCAACTCGATCCGCCCTTTCCACTGCAGCAACTAAACCAGCTCGCGCACACGATCATGCGCCGTCGTCAGAGCAATTTTCATGCGGTTGGGTTCGCCTCGGATGAGGGACTCCGCCAGTTTGAGAGCCTGGCCTGCCTTCACTTTTGCCGGCATCGGCGGCGTGAATGGATCGACCACGGCCTCGATCAGCATGGGTCCGCTGGTGCTCAGCGCCTCATCGAGTTGCGCCCCGCAGGTGGCGGGGTCCTCGATACGCATGGCCCCAATTCCAGCGCCCCGTGCGATGGTCACGAAGTCAGCGGGGAACAGGTCGCAGGCGTATTCCGGATTGCCGAGGAAGACCATCTGCTCCCACTTGATCTGACCCAGCGTATTGTTCTTGATGACGATGATCTTGATGTTGAGCTTGTAGGCGGCGATGGTGATTAACTCTCCCATGAGCATGCTGAGCCCGCCGTCGCCGATGATGCAGAAGACGGGGCGCTCCGGGTAAGCCACAGCGGCGGCGATGGCGTAGGGCAGACCACAGGCCATGGTGGCGAGATTTCCGGAGCAGCTATGCATCTGGCCGCGCCTTGCGGGAACGAAACGTGCCCACCATGTGGTGATGGTTCCGGAATCCGACGTGACAATGGCATTCGATGGAACCCGTTTACCCAACTCCCAACCGACAACCTGCGGCTTCATCGGCTTGTCGGGCAGCGTACCGCGCTCCTCCATCAGCTTTTCCCAGTCCTGTTTTGCCCGCTGCGCTTTTTTCAGGAAACCCTTTGAATGGGGCTTGAGCAGGGGAATGAGCGCGCGCAGGCACGTCCGGCTGTTGCCGACCAGTCCAACGTCGGCCGGGTAGCGCAGCGAGATTCGCTGCGGATCGATGTCGATTTGCACGCACTTCACCGACCCCGGCTCAGGGAGGAACTCGATATAAGGAAACGATGAGCCGACGATGAACAGCGTGTCGCAGTCTTCCAGAGCCTCCTGCGATGGCTCGGTACCCAGCAGGCCGATGCCGCCGGTAGTGTAGGGGCTGTCATCGGGAACCGCTGCCTTTCCGAGCAGAGCCTTGATGACGGGCGCGCCCAGAAGCTCCGCTACCTGTTCCAGTTCATCGGTGGCGCGCAACGCTCCCTGGCCCGCGAGAATCGCGATCTTCTGCCCACGATTCAAAACATCTGCGGCGTGCTCCAGATCCACCTGCGAGGGCATGTGTTCGGCGAAAGCAGGCGTGGCGGCGGTGTGATGCGGGGGATTGCGCTCGGAGCGGCCTTTCTTGACGGACTGCACCTGCACATCGACCGGAATGGTGATGTGCGCGACGCCGCGCGTTTCGAGTGCGGTGCGGATGGCCAGATCCACGACGCTTTCCATATGGGCGCCGCTCATCACGCGTTCGTTATAACGGGTCACGTCGATGAACAGCTTGTCGAGCGCCACATCCTGCTGGGTCAGCGTACCGATAAGGTCCGAGTGCTGCATGCCGGTGATCGCCAGTACCGGCATGCCGTCCATCTTTGCGTCATAGAGGCCGTTCAGCAGATGGATGCCGCCCGGACCTGACGTTGCAATGCAGACACCGAGGCGCCCGGTGAATTTCGCATAGGCACAGGCCATGAACGCGGCCGCTTCTTCGTGGCGGACGTGGATGAAACGAATGCGCTCCTGTTGCTTGCGCAGGGCTTCAAAAACGCCGTTGATGCCGTCACCGGGAAGGCCAAAGATTGTGTCCACACCCCAGGCGATTAAGCGTTCGACGAGAACATCCGATGCGTCCATTGATCCCTCTTTCGGGATGCCGTTCCTTCGGCGGTCCAGATACTGGTAGGACGCACACGTTGAAAATGGGGTTTGTTGATGATGCAATCGGCTCGCAGCAATAAGGCTAAAAAGGCGCGACGGGTACACCTCTCGCCTGGTTTGCGCCACAAACCGAGGCAAGTTTGGGGCAGCACGACAGGTGCAGGTTGTGAAGTTCGGCGCACATCGCGGAGAGGTAAAACACAGTGCGATTCGTGATCTTTGCCGCTTTACGTCACCTCGTCAGACGGCAATTGGCTGCGAGTTCGCGTGCTATAGTAGGGAGAGATTCGGCGGAGATTTTTGTCTGCGGGGCCACCCGCGCGCGCCGGACTGAACGTGGACGCGTAGCTCAATTGGCAGAGCATTCGACTCTTAATCGACAGGTTG
>DASZYN010000404.1:0-2671 GCA_035545435.1 Acidobacteriaceae bacterium
CGCTCAGATTGCCGAGATCCGTGGAATAGGTGACCTGCCCATTCGCCCACACAATCGGTCGTCCTTGAACCGACGAATCGAAATAACTCGACCCAGCTACCCAGCGCGGACCGCCCGCGTGTGCCATTTGCACGGCAAAAACGAACACCAGGACAAACAAAACCGAAAGATCCGAAACTCGCTCGGGTGAAGCTGTCCCGTCCCGGAAATCGCCTGCACGCTGCATCGCGGGGCCCTCCGGAAGCAGCTGAAACCAAACGCCTCGCCGCTCCCGTTTTCATTCCCGCACACCGCACGGCACATCAGCACAAGAATCGAATCGGCATCGAACCGCATCATTTCAGTTCGGGACAGCCGCAGATCGTGGTGCCATTTTGGCACCGCACGACCGCTCCCCGGCGAGGACGCCAGATTCCGGTCCCATCGCAGGTACAATTTGAAAGTTCAGACTCATGGCAGACAATATTCGCGATACCGTCATCATTGGCACCGGTTGCGCCGGGCTTACCGCAGCGATCTACAGCGCCCGCGCCAATCTTCATCCGCTGGTTCTGGAAGGGCATGAGCCCGGCGGTCAGCTCTCCATCACCACGCTCGTCGAGAACTTTCCCGGCTGGCCCGAAGGCATCCAGGGACCCGAGCTGATTGAGAACATGCGCAAGCAGGCCTCCCGCTTCGGGGCCGAGTTCCGCCTCGGTCATCTGGCCACAGCCGACCTCACAAAACACCCGTTCGCGCTCAATCTGGGCCACGAAACGATCCACACCCGCACGCTCATCATCGCCAGCGGCGCCTCCGCGCGCTGGCTCGGTCTTCCCTCCGAGCAGGCCCTGATCGGACACGGCGTCAGCTCCTGCGCCACCTGCGACGGCTTCTTTTTCACCGGAAAGGAAATCGCCGTGATCGGCGGCGGCGACTCCGCTATGGAAGAAGCCCTCTTTCTCACGCGCTTCGCCAGCAAAGTCACCCTCATCCACAGGCGTGAGCAGTTCCGCGCATCGAAAATCATGCTCGATCGCGCCATCGCCCACCCCAAAATCCAGTTCGTCACCAACACCCAGGTCAAGGAAGTCCTGGGCGTCGAACAAAAAGAAGTCACCGGCCTCCGCCTGCTCGATGCGACTACCGGCGTGGAATCCGAGCTCAGCATCAGCGGTATGTTTCTCGGCATCGGCCATATCCCCAACGCCGCCATGTTCGCCGGACAACTCGATCTGGATGAAGACGGATACATCAAGACCCACAACAATGTCTTCACGCGGGTTCCAGGCGTCTTCGCCTGCGGCGACGTCCAGGATCGACGCTATCGCCAGGCCATCACCGCAGCAGGAAGCGGTTGCATGGCCGCTCTCGAAGTCGAGAAATATCTCGAAGAGCACGGCCACTAAGGGTCATTGATCCCGCTGAGATATCAACGCGGCCTTTTGGCTCCGGTCGGAAAAACCGTCTGATCTCAAAAGGTGACCTTGCGGACGCGATAGTTGAACGTGTCCGCAATGTACAGATTTCCGGCGGGATCGAGGCCCACCGAATTCGGGAGAGTCAGGGTTGCATTTTGGGAGTCGCCACCGTCGCCCAAAAATCCGTTGCTCGGCGGATTTCCGGCTGCACGATACCAGATGCCGTCAGGAGTGAGCACAAAGATTGCACTCTGCCGAGTGTCTGTCACATACAACAAACCGCCCCGGTTATCGAATGCCAGTCCGCCAGGATTGATCAATGTGGGAACTCGAATCGTGGAAATAATCCCGTCCGGAGTGACCTTTCGGACAGTGCTGTCGTAATCGTCCGAGATATAGATGTCGTCCTTTGAGTCGACCGCAACTCCGACAGGGTGCCGCAATTGCGCGTCCGTCGCGGGACCTCCGTCGCCATTGTTATTGGCAGTATTTCCCCCGGCTACCGTAGTGATGATGCCATCTGGAGTGACTTTTCTGATGAGGCCGTGGGTAGTATCAGCGATATACAGACTACCGTTCGTGTCAAAGGCGATCTCGTCCGGCCCGAAAAGGCTTGCACCGGTTGCCGGGCCACCATCACCGACACCGGCGGCACCGCTTTCTTCGGCGCCACCGGCAAAGGTCGTGATAACTCCATCAGTCGTTACTTTACAAATGCGATCATCGATCGAGATGTAGAGGTTGTCGTTCTTGTCGACCGCGACATCCATGGGACGAAGGCAGGAATCGGTGGCGGCAATCCCCTCCACAAATGGGCACAGGTTCCCGTTTCCAGCCACGGTGGAAATGATCCCCGTGGGCGTTACCATCCGAACCCGTAGATTGCCAAAATCGGCGATAAAGAGATTGCCGTGGCTGTCGAACGCGACACCCGTCGGGTAGATTGCCGCACCGAGTGCGTTGATGCCGTCTCCGTTATATTTCTGTTTGCCACTACCGGCAACGGTGCTCATCAGACCGCTGATATCGTTGACCGTGTACTTCTGGTTCGATGCCTGGCTGCTGATCCCGTTGAGAATTGCAATCGCCGTAACATTCAGACCGCCGGTTACGGTAATTGGACCCGTATAAGGTGTAGACGACGCGGTGGGCGTCGAGCCATCCCGAGTGTAGTAAATAGCCGCGCCCGCCATCGTATCCGCGATGGTTACGGTCTGGACGTACTTGAAAGTCCCGCCGGCTGGAGAGATGGTTGGGGGAGCGACATAAGG
>DASZYN010000405.1:0-1959 GCA_035545435.1 Acidobacteriaceae bacterium
CACGCACGAAATGCAGCTCATCTCCCTGCATCCCGGTGTAACCCTGGAGGAAGTAGAAGCCGCCGTGGCCTGGCCCCTCAAGCGCGTCGAAAATCTGACCACCACGCCCGCGCCAACCGCCCGGGAACTTCACACCATCCGCACAGAGGTCGATCCCACTGGCATGTACTCAAAGGGCCAGAGCTAGGGTGAAACGCGCTTATCGCCCCTGAACGGCGGCGACGATTCTGGTCAGCCAGTCGTTGACCTGCTGTTCTGACAGCTTCTCCACCACTTCCAGCTCGCTGCTGAGATGCGGGAAGAAGCGGCCCGCGTTCCATGAGCGCTGATAAGGCGCCGGACCGAGCAGAATGACGCGCGTCCCCTCGAAGGGCTGGATATCTATCGGCTGGCCTTCGTTCCAGATCCAATGCTCGGTGTTGCCAATGCCCTCTTGTGAGAGCTGGCCATCAGCCTGCAAGCCCCGCCAGTTCCAGAGGTTAAAGGCACCCTCGGCGTGGGGAAAGCTATCGGCCCTCCTGTCGCCGGGCATGGGGAAGGGACCATCTTTGGCGGCGGCCACTACGCGCGGATCGGGGCGCTGTCCCGCCAGCCAGCCCTGCGCGGGATCGCCGATCAGGGCATCCGCCAGCAGCGTATGCAGCTCAAAGTTGAGCGCGATGTTGCTGATGCGAATGAGATAGCCGCGTTGCAAGGCAGGATGCAGAACGACCACCTTCTCTTTCTCCAGCAAATTGAGCGCCACCCGCAGGCAATGCAGGCTTGTTTCAGCAGGGCACTCATACATCGCCTGCATAAATGCCGCGTTGTCCCGCGCAAGCGCGCGCTGAGCAGCGGAACGGGTCGCGATAGCCAGTGCCGCCGTTGAAAGCGGACTCAAGGCCTGCCATCCCTCGGCCTCTTCTCCCATGCGCTCAGCCAGCTCTGCTCCATAAGCCTCAACGCAGACCTCGATATCATCGACTGCGAACTCCTCCTCTTCTTCCTCTTTATCGTTTGCTTGCTTTTGCGGCATGTCCGGGTGGTGCCGCCTGGCCTCCTCCTGGCAGGCGATACCGAAGCGAGTTGCCAGGAGGAGGGCGTCCTGTGTGCGCGCGAAAATAGCCCTGGCGGGAATCTCGGCGTCCGCGCCTCTTTCAATCAGCGCTCCAGAACCCAGAGCAAAAAGCGCGGAGAGCATAAGCGGCATCTTCACCATCATCTCCGCCAGCCGCTCCTGGGTCTGCCGAATCTCCTCCGGGGCGGCCCGTTCCGCCTCTTTTAAAACTGTTCCCATCGCGCGCTGCCACGCCGCTCCGTCCTCTTCCCGCTTTTCCAGCATCTCAGCCAGGTGATCTACTGACCGGGCAAGATCAGTCCCACGACGAAATAATGGACTCATGCTACCTCATTCTTCCCTGATTTCAGCAACGAAATCACATCTTTTTTGCAGGCCTGCTCTATCATTGGATAAGCTTGCCTGTCTATACATTCTTCTTTTTAGGGCAAAAGAGAGCGGTTATAATGAATGAGCTGCCCTGTCCGAACCTGTGCGGCGCTCTTTCGCGAAGCGAAGCGAAAAAGCGTCGAATAGGTTCGGATAGGGCAGCGAAGGAAGCTGCGCCGTCCTTTCTGGCAAAAGGCGCTCAGGCGAAGGTGGACGTGCCGCTTTCCTGATTGGCTTGCAGGGTACTGAAGATGGCGGGCACATCTGGATCGACTTCCGGGGGCTGGCCGGCGCGCACGGCGGCGATTTTACTCCAGATTTTCTCCGGCTTGAGCGGCATATCGAGCACGCGAATGCCCAGCGGCGCCAGGGCATCGAGGGCGGCATTGACGATGGCCGGTGGTCCGCCAGTGGTGCCGCTTTCGCCGATGCCTTTAATGCCGAGCGGATTAATGGGCGTGGGCGTTTCGACAAAGGCCGTCTCAAAGGCGGGGAGCTGACTGGCGATAGGCATGGTGTAGTCCATGAGCGTG
>DASZYN010000406.1:0-18652 GCA_035545435.1 Acidobacteriaceae bacterium
GGGCTGTCGACCAACACGAACCCGGTCGCGGCGGCTCCCGACCTGTACAACGTCACCGGCATGATCTACAGCGACCAGTACGCGCTGAAGGACCCGACCCTGTGCGCGGTGGTGGCGGTGCGGCAGAACTCCACCAACTCCTGGTACATCTACTTCGCCCCGTACGACGCCACCGAGTCGATCACGCTCCTCAAGGACGGCATCGTCACCGTCCCGGAGCCGTACAGCCCGCGCTGGCTCGGTCAGATTGGCCACGTGTCGGGGATCAACTACACCTACGCCTTGCCTGGTGGCCCTGACCAGCTCACATGCGTGCTGCAGGTTCCCCCGGACTACCGGACCGACGCGATGAACCCGGGCCGAATCCTCACTGCCTACCGGGGCGGCGGGTGCATCTGGGAAGGCATCCTGACCGAGCCGACACCGTCCCCCACCGGCTGGACACTGACCGCCAACGGCGCCGGCACCTACGGGACCAACTTCGCCGCCTGGTGGCAGATCGGGGACGCGCTGAGCTGGAACGCCGACCGGGTGCTGGAGTACGCCATCGCCCGGGGGCTGCGCTGGAACCTGCCCGGCATCAACAACCCGCCCGGCCTGTACCTGGGCCCGGTGCAGGAGTCCGGGTCGATGACCATCACCGACTTCATGAACCTGCTGTGCACGGGCGGCGCGCTGACCTGGCAGGTGACCCAGCCGGCCGGGGCCAGCACGTTCCCGCCGAGGCCGTGGGACATCCGGGTCTTCCCGCTGCCGTCCGACTCCAGCGGCAACCCGATTGAGTCGGCCCCGTCGAACCAGCTGTCGTCGCAGCTGTTCACGTTCGACCGCTGGTCCCGGTCGGACCTGTCGGCCACCCAGAGCCGCCGTCCCCCGGACCTCTACATTGTCAACACTAACCCGATGGGCCGGACGATCACTGCCGACTACAACACTGTTGTGGTGTACTACCAGGTGACAGCCGACACCACGGCGACCTCGACCAAGGCGGCGACGTCTGCCACGTACCAGACCACCTACGCTGACATCCCGCAGTCGGTCGCCCAGCACGGCCGGCTGGAGTACTTCCTGGACGTGTCGTCAGCCGGGGTGATGACCCAGCCGCAGGCGTCGCAGATCGCGGTCAACGTGCTGACCAAGTACGTCCGGGCCAACTTCTCCGGCACCTTCACCGTGCAGCCGGGGCAGCTGCTGAATGTCGGGGGCTTCCCAGTTGACCTGGGCTGCAACTGGGGCGGCTACGTGGCGTCGGTGCAGGTGGAGACCTTCGCCTACGGCGGCGAGGTGGCGTTCGGCCCGGTCACTTTCCAGATTGGCGAGTACGCCTTCGATGACGACACCCAGACGGCGACAGTGACGCCCTACCAGTCGGCCCGGACGGACATCAGCTCAGTCATCGCCCAGCTCTACCCGGGTAAGTTTTCATGAGATCTTCCTGGGTACTTGTGCTAGCCGGCGCTCGTGCTTTGGGGTTCGTGATTACGATGGCCGGCGCGAGGGGAATGGGTGCGCGTATCTGGCGTGGCCGGCGAGGACAACATGGGTTGCGCCCCAGGACTGGCCGGCGCGACATGACTGGGTTCCGTTAGTACCGTGGCCGGGCAAATACCTGAGCATGATGTTCTGGGTGGTCTTCTGGCCGGCGAGCTGCCTTGCCCTGTTCCTGTGCTACCTCGGGTACATCATGCTCCGGCGGTTCTTCTGACTACTGAGGCCACTGGTGGCCGCAGCCGCCCATGCCCTTGTAGCTGAAGTGGTCGCCGGGGTGTTCCTGGTACAGCTTGCACTCGCACTTGCCCCTGCACTTCGGGCAGATCGCCCCGCAGTTGGGCCGGTCCTCAGACTTCTTTTTCCGTCCAGCCATGCTTATCCTCCCTTCGGTTTCCGGTATCCCTGCGGTCGCTTTCCTTCCGGGATTATGTCCTGGTCAACGGCTGCTGCCCGCGACTGGCCCCGGGCCGGAACAGGCCCCCACTCCCACGAATTCCGGGAATGCCGTTCATAGGGATCAGGCATGCATTCCTCCTTACTGCCACGTGGCAGTCAGCGCCTGTCTTTCCACCGCATCCACAGCAGTGCGAGAAACAGGACAATATCGAAAAACAGCAAGGTCAGGCTGCTCACAGCGCCCCGCAGGTAATGCCGAGGGCGACCGCGAGAACAGCAACAACAGCGAGGTAACGGAGTCCGGGGTCAGCAATCACCCGGTTACCGTACCGGAGGCGAGTGCCCACGGCCCGGCGTGCCCGCCGTCGGTGGCGACCGCCCGGACCCCGACCGTCCAGTTCCCCGGCGGGACGCTGCCGCCCTGGAAGCTGAAGTGCGAGGAGGAGCCCTTGGGGAAGAACCGGGGGTAGGTCGCCAGGACCGGGCCGCCTGTCCCCTCGGGGTAGACCGTCATCTCGTAGCTGCCCACACCGAGCGGCTTGGGCGGGGTCGGTGAGTAGCCGGAAACCTGGATGCTGGACTTGCCGAACTTCGCCGTCAGGCTGCGCACCGGGGTGAAGACCCAGGCCGCCCCGGAGACGTCGTCCAGCCACTGCTCGGAGAAAATGTCGGTGTCGTAGCCGAGGGCGTCACTGGAGGCGAACTGCACCCCGATCACCGGGAACGGCCCCGAAGCGTTCATGACGTCTGCGATGGCCTGCACCTCGCTCAGGTCCCAGTTGGCGACCCACAGGCCCACGCCGCTCTGCACGCCGCCGCTGACCAGGGTGTTGACCACCGGGGTGATGTTGCTGGCGCTGGCGTAGATGGCCGGGTGGCGCTGGCCGGGCCGCCTGATGCCGTTCCAGGCCGCCCGCGCTTCCAGCACCCAGGAGACGATGTGCCCCAGGGTGGCGGCCCCGCGCTCGACGTCGAGGATGTCACTGGTGGTGATGCTGCCGCTGGCGTCCTGGTCGATGTGGAGCGCGCCCGGGTGCGCCGCGAACTGGGCCGCCGACCAGCGGATGTCCGGGGTGCCGGAGTCGTAGCCGGCGACCTGCGACCCCCCGGGCAGCCGGGAGAAGTTGGCCGAGGTGGCGTCAAAGGCAAGGGTGAAGCTCACTTGTTCCTCCGTGGCGGCGGTGAGTAGCGGAACTCACTGGCGGATGCAGGGACTCTGCGCAGCATCATCGCACGCAGCTTGCTGATCACATCTTCTCTGCTGTCCCCGGCACTGAGCTGCACAGTCACACCCGGGCTGGCAACGGGGCTGCACTCTACCCGGGGTTCGTAGTAACAGCCACAGGAGTCCTCACTGTAGTCATCCTGGCTGTAATGCTGCCAGCCGTCAGGAAAGTTTTCCCAGACGATCATGTGCTTGCAGCTTGCGCACCAGTCATACGGCCTGCCGTCGGACAGGTAACCAGCGATCGTCGTCTTCGTCATCTTCCTCACTGACTGGCTTCAGGTGCGCTCTGCGCAGGTCTTCCGCGTCTTCGTACTCGAACCTGCCGCCGTAGGCCACGGGGGACGGGACAGGCTCAGCTGCGTCCCAGGCGCCGCCCTTGCGCCAGACGATCTCGTCGTCCTCGGGGAAGGCGTACCAGAACACGTCGGCCCGGTTTGCAAACTCCTGCCGGGCGACCGGGTCCTCGCACAGGAAGCTGTAGTGCCCTTGCATGTGCGGTGCTGTCTTGACCAGGATCTGGCAACTCACTCGTCCTCCAGGTCCGGGTAGAGTCCCCAGCTCTTCATGACCTTGCGGCACCAGTGCGGCAGCAGGCACAAGTCCAGGGGCTGACCGTGCACGACGCAGTACTCGTGCGGTTCTTTTCCCGGGTCAGGCTCAGCCAACGGTCCTCCTCGCCAGCGGGTCGGGGCACAGTTCCGCCTGCCGGGCACCGTAGATGCAGTGCCGGGCGGCGTCGAAGGCGTGGTTCATGTCGCCGTGGAACGACTCCTTGCCGAACACCTTCTCCAGCCGCCTGTCACTGGCCCAGGGCTTGACGTCGGCTGCCTTGCGGATGGTGACCTGGTACCCGAACAGCTGCAGCTCCTCGGTCAGCTCGACCACCAGCTGCCGGGTGACCGTCCCCGGCTTGCCCGCGCTGCCGGACCTCGCCTCCGTCCACGCCTCGACCGATGCGACCCGGCGCATGAATCCTGCCGGGCCGGTTTCGGTGTAGTAGTTAGCGAGCACTGCCCCCAGCACGTGCCGGGCCGACCGCCAGTCGACCTGCAGCAGGGTGTGGCCCACCACCTGGCCGCCGGCGTAGTCGATGAAGCACAGGCCGGTGCGGGGGCCGGGGTCCACCCCGATGGCGCTGTCCACAGCGGTCACAGCCGGGTCACGTCCCGCAGCGGCGCTCCCGTCTTCGGGCAGACGCAGTCAGCGCCGATCGTGTCCCTGATCCTGAGCAGGGTCCAGCATTTGCTGCAGATCCAGGCGATGTGCCGGACCGCGCAGCCGTCGCAGTCCCAGCTGATCCGGAAGTCGGCAGGCCGGGCGCAGACGGTGGTCCCGGTGATGGTCTCGCACGGGTGCGGGGGGCCTGTCAGCAGTTCCTCCAGGTCCTCCAGGGACTCGACGGTCATTCCGTTCATGCCATCCTCCTCAGGTAAGCCTTGCGGTTCCACGGGTGCCGGTTGTCCAGCATCGTGTGCCACCAGCACGTGCCGTTGTGGTGGCCGCACCAGTAGTCGTAGACCCAGGTCCGGAAACAGGGCAGGCCCAGCCGGCTCCGGTGGTGACAGCGGTTCCTCACGCCATCTCCTTCTCGATGTACGGGCCCCACTGGTCCGCCATTGCCCGCGCGAAGCCCTCGAATGTCAGGCTCCGCATGTACTCCCGGTTGACCCGGCCCCGGCTGTCCTCGTACTTCGACATCAGCACCCGCTGCGCGTTCCTGTCCGTCCGCCACGAGCCGCCGCCGGTGGCCACCCGCCCGACCGGGGCGACCGGGTTGTCCGCCACCAGCATCGGCAGGTTCCGCAGCCACAGGCAGGTCTTCTTGCTGTAAGGGTCCCCGAACCACCACGGCTCGACCACCTGGTCGGGGTAGCGGTACCACTGGTTCATCTTGCCCATCGGGTTCTCGACCGCGACGTGCGGGGCCGGGGCGTAAATCATGTCCATGAACAGCTTGGCGCCCCACTGCATGCGCCCGTCGCCGCCCTGGCTGATGTCCTTCTCCTTCCAGTACCGCGCGCCCGCCGAGCTGATGTCAGTGCACGGCGGGAACGCGATGACCAGGTCCCACACAGGTTCCAGCCCGAACTTGACGCGGCTGTTCACCGGGTGGTCCCACTCGAACAGCTCCAGCACGTCACCCCGGTGGTGCCGGTAGACCCCGTCGTGCTCGAAGTTCTCCGACACCCAGATGTGCATCAGCTGGTCCGACGGCTCCAGGTCGCACGACCATGCCTCCCAGCCGCGCTTGGCGAACTCGGTGGCGACCCGGCCCGACCGCTCGCAGGCCGCCAGCATCCGCAGCTGCCTAGCTGGCACGGGCCACCGCCGCCTGCAGCCACTGCCCGGTCAGGAACAGGGCCTGGGTCTCGGTGAACCCCGCTGTCTCCAGGGACAGGAACAACTCATGCGTGATGACGGCGAGCTGCCCGACGCCGTTCAGCGGGTCCTGCGGTCCGCTCATATTTTCTCCAGACTCGGGGGGCCGTACTGCTCTCCCACCGTCACCTCATAGCCTGCCAGGTAGACGATCCCGTCGGCCGTCTCGCTCCAGGTGAGGTTGCTGTCAGCCGAAACCTGGCGCAGGTCGCTCAGCCAGGCCGGGCTCAAGGTCACTCGCGTAAACCCACTCCTCGTTCGCGGGATCGAACGGGGGATCGACTCTGCTCACGCATGCCTCCTAAACTGCTTCCTCTTCCGGGTAGGCGTCTTCCTCTTGCGGGTATGCGTCACCCGGGTACTCGTCGCCGGTTTCCTCGAATGCCCGGCGGGCCCGGATGCGGGCCATCTGCTCGGCGGTCATGGACGTGAAGTGCCAGAAGCCGGTGTCCGCGCAGGTGTAGTAGTGGACAGTAGCCCCGGGGTGGAGCTTGCCCACTGTCGACTCGGCGTCGGCCCGGGTCCGGTAGCACCATTTGCCGCACGCCGGGCAGCGGTGCATCCCGGCCTGGACCGCCCGGGGGTAGTCCTTGCGCCGCCGGAACGAGTGCTGCCTGTTCTTGTTCCGGCGGCGCTTACTCGCCACGGTTACCCGCACCCATGTAGTTCTCCTTACTGCCATGTGGCATTAAGACGCGCCCAGGAACGAGCGGGCGATCCGGGGGTCCTGGACCAGGTCGGCCAGGTTCTCCGCCTTCTCCTGGAGCCGGGCCCGCACCCGGGACTCCACGCTGTTCTTTGCCACGAAATCATAAATCCGCACCGGCTTGTCCTGTCCCTTGCGCCACGCCCGGCGCTCCGACTGAACAGCAGGCACATACCCCCACGGCCGGGCCAGGAAGACCACGTCCCCCGATGCCGTCAGGTTGAGACCGACCCCGCCCGCCCCGGTCGTCACGCACAGCAGGTCCAGCTCGTTGTTCTGGAACGCCAGGCGGTTCCGGTTGCGGTCGGCAGGCTTGACGTCGCCGTCGATGAACGCGACCTGGTAGCCGGCCTTCGCCGCCATCTTGCCCGCCAGCCGGGTCAGCTGGGCGTACTCCGCAAACGCGATCACCGGCCGCGACCCCACCGTGTGCCCGTGACGGCGGCCCAGCCCGTCGAACTCCCCCTCCGCCTGGTGAATCTCGTCCAGCAGGTCAACCAGGGCCTGCCCCTTCCAGCAGGGCTCGCGCAGGGTGACCTCGGTGTGCGTCACTTCCTCGCCGTACTTCGGGGACCGGGGGTTGCCCTCGGTTTCCCGGGTGACCGCCACGTCGCAGGCCGAGCACGCCAGCTGGCGCAGCCGCATCATCTTGACCACGGCAACCTGGGCCTCCAGCGGGGTCATGGAGTCGGGCAGCTCAGCCAGCATGTCCTCCTCCATCTGGTTGTAGGCTGCGCGCCAGGCCGGGGGTATCTCAATCCACCGGGTCTCGTACGTCTTGGGCGGCATGTCCACCACGTCATCGAGGGCGACCCGGCGGAAGGTGCCCTGCATCGCAGTGCGGAACTCGGGCTCGCGGACCGGGTCGAGGCCGATGATGTCGGCGTCCCCGTTGCCGTACTGCGGCCCGCTGGTGCGCCGCGACAGGCAGTAGTGGCTCTTGTAGCGGTCCCGGGCGGGGTAGCTGGCGGGGTACATGCTGTTCAGCACCGGCCAGAAGCCCGCTACGTTGCGGGTGATCGGGGTGCCGCTCCCGGCGACGACGTTGCGGACGTGCTTCGCCAGCCGCCGGGCCTCGCGGGACTGCAAAGAGTTGTAATTACACAAAGCGTGGCACTCGTCAAAGACAACCGACCCGGCCCGCATCCGCATCAGCGGCCCCGGCTTTGCCTCGCTGCCGGTGTCGTTGCGCATCGTCTCGTACCCCATCACCAGGAGCTGGGCGTTGCTGCGGATGTACTTGCCGCGCCCCGTCCCCCGGTAAGCGACCGCCTTCCAGTCCGGGTACCACTGGGGGATCTCCTCCAGCAGGGTGTCGACCACCCCGGCCGGGGTCACGATCAGGGCGGGCCACGGCTCGCAGTTGCGGGCTTCCAGCTCGGCCAGGCCCATCAGGTAGGACCCGCTCTTGCCGGTGCCCATCTCGTCGGCCAGCAGGAACCGGCCGTTCATCCCGATGGCAACGGCGGCGGCCGACTGGTGGGCCATCGGGGTCAGCTGCGGCGGCTTGCCGGTGACGTCGCCCTGGCAGGACCGGCGGATGATCTCGACCATGACCCAGGCGGACAGCTCCGCGCCCGGCACCCACTTCAGCCCGGGGCGGCCGTCCCAGCCTGCCGCCCCCGTAAACGCGCAGGCAAGCTGGGTGACGGCCGCCCAGGACAGCGGCACCTGCAGCGCCGTCTCCGACACCGGGTTGAAGTTCGGTGTCATCGCGCGCATGACCGCAGCGGCCTGGTTCAGCTCATGATCGCCCGCGTCTGTCACCTGGACGATGATGAACTGCCCGCTGGGGTCAAGCTCCCCGAAGACTGTCGCCATTTACAGCTGCCCGCCTGACCAGAGGGTAACAAGGATCATGCCCGCCACGACCAGCAGGGCAAGCAGGCAGCCGAGGGCTGCGGTTTGCGCCGGACGGGTCACGGCTACTTCTGCGTTGAGTGGCTGGCGAACAGGCCGGCCGATGTGAAGACCTGGTGCACCAGGTTGCCGGCCGCCGCCGGGTTCTGGATGATCCACCAGACCACCAGGGCGCCGATGATCCACCACAGCCAGCGGGGCATCAGTCCTCCACCTCCTCTTCGACCGTGACCAGGTGGCCCTTGCCGTCCTTCTTGATGCCGATGACGAGGTTCCGCTTGGCCGCTGCCTTCAGGAGCATGCGCTTGACCTTTTCGCGTTCTCGCGCGGGCCCTCGATCCACTGCTGGTCGATGACCCGGTATCTCTTAGCCATGCGTGCCTTGCCTTTCTCAGGGTAGGGAACGGGCAGGAGGTACTGCCGTGTTCGGGATTCTTGCCTTCATTCTGTTCGTGATCGCCGCCATCCTCGGGTGGACCGGCAGCGAGGCGCAGCACGTGCTGGCGATCATCGCGGCCGGCCTCGCTGCCCTGACGGCGGAGGTTGTCTTCGCCTGGCGTCCCTGGGTCCACCCGTAACGGGAACCGTCAGCGCAACGGTCGCCGGCGCCTGCCGCCGCACCCGGCGGTACGGCTGGGTGTCCGCGTTGCCCCGGGCCTTAGCCTCCGCCTTCTCCCGGGTCAGCTGCTGCACCAGGCGGGCCAGCTCGTCGCGCTGCGGGTTCACGGCGGGGGCATGGTGTGGTCAACGACGGCGATGCCGCAGATGATGACGGCAGCGGCGCCGATCAGGGCAAAGATGATGACAACGGCCCAGTCGCTGCGGGTCACGAGGCGGTGCCGAACGTACTGACGATCGTTCCGTTGTAAGTGCAGCCGGACTTGAAGCCGTGGCTGGTCTGCCAGTTCTGCAGGTTGTCGAGCTGGTCACTGGTCAGAGGGTGGTTGAACTGCACGTCCTGCTCCTGCCCCTTGGCGAGGCGGACCGTACTGGTGCGGGTCAGCGGGCTGAAACCCTGCTGCGGCCAGCTGATCTTCAGTTTGATGACTTCCCCGATGTTGCCGGTGTTGGTCACGTCGATGTCGCCCGTAGCGACAGCTGTGCCGCCGGCCGGGTTGTCTCCCAGGGTGTAGGCACAAGCACCTTCATAGGTACCGCTGGTCGACGGGGTAACCGCCTGCGGGGTGTCGGCCGGGACTGAGGCCGAAGCTGCCATCGAGGGCCGGGTGGTGTCCGCCTGGACTGCGACGGTGGAGCTGGACGAACTCTGGCACCCGGCAACGAGTGCTGCCCCGGCGGCGATCAGGACCGGGGCGATGAACTTTCTCATGTGGAACTCCTGGGTGTGGTCTTACTGCCACGTGGCAGTCAGCCGGGCCTCCCTGACGCCCGAAAGGAAGGCCCGGCAGCTTGTAACTGTCTAGCGGGTGCGGAAGCTGATGCTGGCGCTGTGGCCGGCCGGCTTGCCGTTCACCGTGGGCTGCACCGTGACCTGGTAGCGGCTCCACGGGCGCAGCTTGCCGAAGTCCGCCTTGTCATTATGCGTGGCGAACGTCCAGCCGTGGCGGCCGAGACCCGGGCCGGTGACGGTGACCAGGTCGGTGCTGGTGACCGTCTGGTTCCAGCTGACTTCAGCCGAGTGCGAGCTGACCCAGTCAGTGTGCAGGTGCCGGATCACCGGCTTGGGCGCGGGGACCGGGCAGGCGCTGACGCCGGTAATGTCACCCGAGGTGGCCTGGCTGCCGTTGTAAGCGTCAGTCCAAGTCTGGCAGTGCCTGGAGTCGGTGTAGACCCAGGTCCAGTTGCTGATACCCATGCCGGTGAACTGGGTGCCGGGGGCGAAGAAGTACTCCGGCCAGGTGTCCGTCGGCCCGGCGCTGCCGCTCAGCTTGAAGGGCACGTCCTTCGCACTGAACTGGCTGGTGTTCGCGGTGAAGGTGTAGGTGCCGGACCCGGAGACCCTGGCGACCGGGGCGCCCTTGATGGCGACTGCCTGGCTGCCGGGCGAGGTGGCCCCGGTCAGGGCACTGGCGGTGCCGGTGTCGTGCAGGGTGGCGGTGTAGTCGTACAGGCCGCTGACGGTGTCCGGGCCCACCAGGCGGACAGTGACAGTGCGGACCAGGTTGTCGTCCGCCCAGGTGTTGCCGCTGTAGCCGGAGTCGGGGCGGTTGGTCAGGTGCGTGGTGGCCGTCGCCGTGGACGGGGTTGCGCTCGCCCAGCCGGTGGTGGCCAGGGTGCCTGCGCCAGCGGCTGTGACAACCGCGAGCGAGGCGAGGATTCGCTTGAGCATCCTTACTCCTCATTAGGGTTACTTACTGAACACATGTTAACACATGTGCTCTTCTGATGCAAACGGCCCCTCCTGCTCGGTGGGACAGGAGGGGCCGTCTTGCCCAGCCGTCTTCACTCCGGCTGGGCAGCTTGCGGGGCTGCTAGGCAGCCGGGGTGATGACGGTTGAGCCCGCGTCCACGTCGAAGTGGTCATCGAAGAAGACGTGCGGGTTCAGGAACAGCAGGCCGTCCTTGGTGCCGTCACTGGTCGCGGCGACGGGCGAGACGAGCCAGGCGGTGCTGTTCTGGAAGGCACCCTGCACCTCGTGAGTGCCGTTGACCTCGCTGTTGCCGTTGACCTTGACGTGTGCAGCGGTGAACAGGCGGTTGGCCGTGCTCGCGTGGTCTGGGTCAGGAACCGCTTCGTTGAGCGAGGTAGAGGTGGCGTTGTCTGCGACCACCCCGGCCGAGGCGTTGTTGAAGTTGAGGCCCGACCGCACACCCGGAATGGTGATCTGGTTCGAGTAGCTGTCCGCCATGTCGTCCACGGCGTAAGCAGTCGCGGTGCCGGCCGAGTGGTGGCGGCCACCGTAAGAGTAGGCGTGCTTCGGGTCGTACAGCAGGCCGACCTCAACCGCGTGCGTCACCGGGACATTAGCGAGCAGGACCACTGCACCGGACAGGGTGTTGCCCGTCGCCAGCCCATTCTCACACTTGTCGCCGTTGTACCTGGCGTCACCGACGAGCGCCGCCGCCGCGACCACGTCCATCTTGCCGCCGCCGACGTTCACCAGGCCGACCTGGGCGACGTAGCCGGCCGAGTTGCAAAGCTGGATGCCAGCTCCGCCCTGAATCGCGCCCTTCTGACTGGTCACGTTAACCGTTGTGTCCGATTCAGAAGAGCCCAGGCCCGAAAGGGAGACAGCAGGCAGGACAGCAAGACCGTGGCTGTTGATACCGAGGTTGGCTTCCAGGTGCGTGAACTGGAACAGATCACCATGATTCGAGTACGCCTCGTAACCCGCAACCGAGCTGGTGGCACTGGCCTGGGTGTACCGCACGTTGTTGTAGTTGACGCCCGCGTGAGCAACGCCGCTCAGCGCGAGGGTCGCAGCACCGGCAAGGCCGGCCGCCGCAAAGATGGTCCTCTTAAACAACTCTTCTCCTCATTCACAGGGTTCTCTGAGGTATGCGCGCGAGGAGCACGCTACCAGGACTGACCCGGGTGTGTCAGTCGTGTCACCTGATCACACCCGGGTTGTTACGTTACTGACCGGGAACCTGGATCTGGTGAACCTGCGCCATGCGGGCCTGCTCGACGGTCAGCCCGGGGATGAACCGGACGTCGTCGGGCCAGTCAGCTGGCTTAGAAGGGGATACACTCGCCGTTCCAGTCGCACCAGGACCGGGCTGGGCAAGCGGGACAGCCGGGGCCGGTGCGGGAGTAGGGACGGGCTGCTGCTGAGCCGCCGGGTTCCAGTCCGCGTTCGGCTGGCCGTACACCGGCTGCTGCGGGGGCGGGGACTGCTGGAACTGCGGCTGCTGGGGCGGGAGCCGGCCTGCCACCGTCTGGTACGGGGGCTGGCCCGGGCCGGGCATGGCGAACTGCGTGCCGCCGGGGACCGGGTAGTTGTTCGGGGACGGCTGGCCCCACTGCTGCGGCTGGGCACCCTGCTGCGGCTGCGCCTGGATCTGCTGCTGGGCCTGCTGGACGTAGGCCGGGACCGGGGCTTGTCCGTTTCCCTTGGTGTAGACGACCTTCTTCACCTTGGTGTCGCTCATGCCGCCCCGGTTGGGCTTGCTGGCGATGTAGGTGATGTCGATGACGTCGCCAGCCCGGGGCGGGTACATGAAGCCGGTCTCGGGGTCGGTCTCCACCCCGGCCTCCTGCATAGCCCGCAGCAGCTCGGCCCGCTCGTTGGGCTTGACGTACCAGGTGGCCTCGCCGTTGGGGAACTGCGGCGACGGCTGGACCACCAGCGGAATCCACATGGACTCCTTGGGGCGGCCGTCGGGGTGGCGGTCGACCGGGTCCTCACCGGGCCGGGGCCGCATCTTGGTCACCACGTGGACATCGGCGGCGGTGACGTTGCGGCTGACGGTGCCGACGTAGCGGGTGCCCAGGGTCTCGAAGGTGAGGCCGGGGCCGCCGCCGCCCGCAGGCTGGCCGAAGAAGCCGGTCAGGCTGCCCCGGGGAAGCTCGGGCTCCGGCTGCATCATCTGCTGCGGGGTGCCCTGCTGCTGGGGCGCATAGGGCTGCGTGTACGTCGTCTGGGTGTACTGGGGGTACTGCGGCTGCTGGAACTGCGCCTGCGGTACGGGCTGCTGCGGGTAACCGGGGGCGGGCTGGCCGTAAGGCTGCTGCGACGGGTCCGGGTACGGCTGCTGCGGGTAAGTCACTGGAGTCCCTTGTGTGCGGGTGGGGGACGGAAGTCCTGGACGTGGGCCGTCCCCCGTGGTCAGGTGGCGTGAATCCTTGCGAAATGCTGTGCGTGATGCGTGCCGCCGTGTCTGGCTTCAGTGCTCTTTGCTGTGCGTTATGCGTTGTTTGTCATGGCCCTGGTCTTCTTGCGCCCTGCCGAGTACACCACTGGGTGGGGATGCGCGACCGCCGTGCGCCAGACCTCAGGATCGGCCTCTCCGGACCGCTTTGCCTGGGCTCTTCCTGGCAACAAGCTGAACCATAGCAGCCTGTTAGCTCACTGTCTACTGTTCCGTGTTATGAATGACAACTGTCAACTGTCCTGCACTCCCGTCACCGACTTCACCCGGGTCCATCCAGCGGTCGGACATCAGCTCGGTGAACGGGTACTCGTCCCAGTCCATGTCGCCCCGGTAGAACACCCGGGACGGGTCGGCCGCCAGGTAGAAGACATCGCCGTCCACAGTCTCGCCCAGGGTCTTGAGGCAGACGCGGGCGCGCACCTGGCTCAGGCTGGGAACGTGCTCGGGCCTGGTCACCATCACCAGCCCCCCGCCTCGATGCGGGCTGCCGCCCTGCGGAGAACCCTCACCAGCACCGTGCACCAGAAGCTGGCGGGCCGGGTGCTGTACTCCCGCACGACCTCTGCCGCGTCACGCAGCACCCGGGCGTCCCGGGGACGGTCACGTTCCATCACTTCTCCACCAGCGTCCCCGGGCAGCCGTACTGCCCGTCATACCTGGCCTGCGGACGGTAGAGCCCGCAGAAGTAGCACTCGGTGTCCTCCGGCTTGGCCGGCACGTCCATCAGCGAGATCTTCCCGGCCTTCACCAGCTCCGCGACCTGCTGCCGGAACGCCGTCTGGGCCAGCACCGACCGGACCAGCTCGTCGTCGGCCGCCGTCGGCACGTGCGACCAGACGTACATCTCGTCCAGGCTGGACTTGGTCCTCGGCCAGGATACGATCACCACCCGGTTCACCGGCAGCCCCAGGTTGAGGTAGCCCTGGCGGTACAGCAGCAGCTGCACGTAGTAGTGCATGGGCGGCCCCTGGGTCTTCAGCCGCGACCGGGTCGAGTCGCCCTGGAACTTGTGGTCGACCACGCACTGGTAGACGTGGTCGTACAGGTCGGCCGTGCCCGGGTGCGGGTCGGGGCCGGGGTCGGGCGTCACCCGCCGCTCGGTCAGCCACCGGGTGTAGCCGTTGTGCTCGTTGTCCCAGTCGAACGCCGCCGCCACGAACGCATGCCCGGCGGTGCCCATCACCGAGGACCAGACGTCGGCCACGTGGTTGGTCTGCTTCGCCCCGGCCATCTTGCCGACCACCTGCCGGTCGCACTCGTGGCCCAGCTCGGACGGCCCGAGGTGCACCTGGAGCTGGCGCGGCAGCCGCTGGGCGTAGCGGGTCAGGATGCCCTTGATCTCCAGGCTGTAGCCCTCGGCCCAGGCGTCGCTGGCGTTGACCGACCGGGGAGCGGCCGACATGTAGGAGGAAGCGGCGTCAGGCACTTACCGCTTGCTCTTCTTCTTGATGCCGAACCGCCAGAAGCTCTTCTCCTGTTTAAATGCTTCGTACACCGGGGGAAGGTGCTCGCGGATCTTCGGCGCCGGCAGGAAGAACTGGCTCTGCCAGGTGTAAGTAAACCCGGGCCACATCGGGCCCGCCGGGATGTCGTAGCCCTTGATGTCCAGGTCCGGGTGCAGCGCGACCAGCTCCGCGAGGATGCCGTCCTTCAGCTCGTCGTAGGCATCCTGGGCAGCATCGGCCTTGGCCTTGGTGACCTCGGCTATGCACAGCAGCTGCTCCAGGCGGCTGTCCTTCGGCACCTCCACGATCACGGTGCGGTCCCGGACGGGGACAGTGATCTGGGCAGTATCCGTGTCTGTGTCCATGTCCGGGATCTTATGCCGGGGGTCCGACATTTCTCACTGCCATGTGGCAGTAAGGCGGGCGTCTAACAGGTGAGTTCCGTGGAGGCAGTGGCCCGCGCTTGTGCAGTGGGCTGCGTTCTTGGAGTGGCGGGGCGCCCGTTCTCTGGGTTCCGTAACTTGCCTGGCCCCGCGCAGGTACTTTGGGCTGCGTCTGTGATGTGGCGGGGCGTTAGGAGGCTGGGTTGCGTTAACGACATGGCCCCTTACATGGTGCGCACCTGGCTTCAGGTTACATACTTAGCCTCATGACCGCTGCTGTCCCGCACGCCTACCGCTGCGACCGCTGCAAGGACACCCGGGTGATCTGGGACGGGCGCCATCTGGTGCGGTGCCCGTCCTGTAACCAGGGGGTTTCGTCCTGCATACTGGCACAGGGGGAGGTGCCCAGTGCCAGCGGGGGATCTGTTTCAGCTGTTCGGCGGGGCCGGCGCGGGGGTCGTCGGGGTCTGCCTGATCTTTGTCATCCTGTTTATCACCGGCCAGATCTCGACCAAGAAGCAGCTTGACGACGCAGAGCTGCGTTACCAGCAGAAAGCTGACGAGTGCGAGGAATGGAAGGAAGCATGGAGGCTAGAACGGGCCCGAGGTGACGCCAACGAGGCAACCGGGCGGATCGTCAAGGACGTGATGCTCGGGCTGCGCCAGGTGGGCAAGGAGCTGGAGTTAGATGTGGCCGTTCAGGCACAAGAGGAAGCACATGACTGTCGCTGAAGCCGGGCTGGAAGAAGCGCGGAAGGCACGCCGGTCGGCAGCGGAGCGCCTGGCGGTCACAACGAGTGAAGTTACCATCCCGTTGCGGAACCTCCACAAGGAGAACCACATCGGCCCGCTTCTCGACGGGCTGATACAGAAGAAAGCAGAACGGACGTACAGAACGTGACGCAGGCCCAGCTCATCCACGACCTTGACGAGTACGTCATCTGGTTCTCTTTCCTGCTGTCCGTGCTGTTCGCCCCCCTGGCGACCATGATGTGGCCGTGGTGGAAGCACCCCTGGGGGATCAACATCATATCCCTCGAAGTCGCCATCGCCTTTGCCCTGCTGCCGGCGTGGCTGTCCATCGCCTTCGGCCTGCGCCGGGCGGATGTCTACGTGTTCGCCTGGGTCCAGCTCGCCTCCCTGGTCCTGGTCGGGCTGGTCATCGCCTGGCGGCTGGTGCTGATCTGGAGGACCCAGCGCCGGGACACCCCGTCCGCCGAGCCCGCCCCGCCGCCCCGGGAGCGCGACCCGGCCAGCTAGTCCCCGTGCAGGGGGCAGGCGTTCTTGTCGTTCGGGCACCCGCCGACCAGGCAGTGGCCGGCGATTCCCTTGAGATGGGGGCAGCGCTTGCGGCTGCAGCGGATGGTCAGTCTCTGCATGCGTCCTCCTCGTGGGTGCGGGCGTCTGTCCAGTGGGTTCCGTTACCGGAATGGCCCGCATGGGGACCGCCCCGGCCTGACCCGGGCGGGGGCGGTCGTGGTGAGGGGTGTCAGCGGCGCCAGCAGGGGGGCTGGGGTGTAACGCCGCCGGGGTCACCCTCGCGCGGCTGCAGGCAGGGGCGCCCGCTGGCCGCAACCCGTCCCTGGCCGTCGTAACAGGAACGGGGTCCTCGCTCCCGGCGGCTGTTCGCACACCCAGGGCCAGCCTGGGCAAACCGTGCTCCTACCCGCCTTCCGTGTCCCCATGCCTGGCTCTGCCATATGCCCCAAAGACACCCGAAGCAGGCGGGCTGTTGCAAGCGCCTGAAAGGTCCAGAGGCGCCGGCAGCCGCCGGGAAGATTCAGTTTTCCTGCAACAGACTGGCACGGCCCCGCCCCGGTCGGGTGCACACCCAGGGAAGTTCCGCCAGAGCGGGACCGTTGCCTGTGATCTTACTTGTTAACGGGAGTGTGTCAAGTCACCCTTGAGTAAATGACTGACGCACCGCCGGGGCCGTCACTTCCCCGCTGGCTTGCACTTGCAGGAGCTGGCCACCCGGCTGCAGCCCCGGCAGTACAGGAGAATCCGCGACGGCTTCAGCGGGTCCGGTGCCCGGTACAGGGGGCGCCCGCACCGGCAGTCCCCGTAGCCGCTCACCGGAAGAGCACCCACATGATGAACGCGATCACCAGCAGGGCAATGATGATCACGAGGGCAGTCGGCCAGTTGACGCTGCCGCCGCCCGGCTGGGCTGCCGCGATTACCGCAGTCATGCTCCTTCTCCGTTCTGGTAGGCCCGCACCCGGGCAATTTCCGTTTCGTCGCGGGAGTACACGCAGCCCGCGTCCTTCCGGCAGGGCAGGAACCGCAGGTGCGTGACGCACACCACCGGGCCGTCGTCGTCCAGGAAGAACTTGTCCTGCGCTGCCCGCATGCTTGCGTCAGCCAGCTCGTTCAGCCAGTTTCCGTGCGGCCCCAGGTCTTTCCGTCGCACCGGCAGGTCCGCGTCGGGGTCAGCGGCCCACAGCACCGCGTCGAGCACGGCGTCCGGGTGCTTCTCCGCGATCTTGTCTATGACCGCCACCAGTGCCTCGCTGTCGCCTTGCAGGTCGTTCAGCAGCAGCGAGATCTTCTCCCGGGTCCGGCGGTGGGGCGTGCCCTTAGCCGGGTCGTTGTCTGTCCAGCCTCTGCTCACGCTGGCCTCTCTTCCTCTTTGCCGCAGGCGTCCGGGGTGCCCTCGCACCTGTAGACGTCATACGGCCGGTTACTGGTCAGCGGTTTCACCCGCCGCTGCCACACCCAGTTGTGCTCATGCTTCTTCGGCCGCTCGTGCCGCCCTGGTCTCCGGGGCATTCACTTGCCGCAGCCGTCGCGGCTGATCCCGCAGTGCTGGCCGTTGTTGCAGCCGGGGCACGAGCAGGTGCAGACGCCGGGCTTCCTGTTCATTCTGTTCTCCTTTGCTGTCAGCCGCGCTCCTTGCAGGCGGCACAGACGTGGGCGCCCCGGTGACCGGGTGGCTTGTCGCACACGTGCGGGTTGGACCGGCCCTTGCCGCTGCGCCGGTCGCACAGGGACCAGATATGGCCGCAGAGCTTCGGCACTCTTGACTCCTTAATGCCAGCTGGCAGTAACGTTCATCTTCCCCGGCTTGATTGCGGGGCGCTGACCAGGGAAGCTGGTGGTGTCCCCACCCGCTAGGGGTGAAGAATGGATCACCGTTCCGACGACCGCATTATGGCCGAACTCCGCATCATGGAGCGCCGGCTGAACGACAAGCTGGAGGAAATCTTGACCGCCCAGAACGACATCGACGCTGCGGTTACGGCCCTCACCGGCCTCGTCTCCGACATCCAGGCTCAGTCCGCCAACCTCAGCACTGCCGTCACCGCCATCCAGAATGAGATCTCCTCGCTGCAGTCCCAGGGGGTCGACACCTCGGCCCTCGACGCCGCTGTGGCACAGGTCGCGGACGCCCAGTCGGCCCTGGACTCCTCGGTGTCCTCGGTCAGCTCGGTCGTCCCCCCGGCGAACAGCTAGTCACCGGCTGTTCAGGAACGCCCCCGCCTGGCTGTGATCAGACGGGGGCGTTCGCTTACGGGGCGTCCTCGCAATGGGTAGCGACAGGATTTTGGCCCGCATGTTGCGGGGAGTGGATTTGAACCACTGACCTCTGGGTTATGAGCCCAGCGAGCTACCGAACTGCTCCACCCCGCACTGTGCCCGCCGGGACTCCCGGAGTAGGCGTTCGCTTGCCCCGGCGGGGTGCTCACAGCTTACCTGACGGAACGTTAGGCGTCAAACGTTTACCAGTAGTGGTTCTTCATGCAGCGGTGCCTGCCGGTGTGGGGGACGCCCTTCTGGCACCACCACCCGCACCGGGGACAGGGCTGCGTGCACCTTGGCGTCACCGCTCCACCCCTTCCCTGGCATGCACCGGGCAGCCGTTGCGGCTGTTGCTGCACATGGTCCGGCTGCAGTGCCCGGACGGCCCCTTGGGGTGCGAGCAGTCCCACTGGGTGCACTGCGGCTCACTCACCGGCTCCTCCTCTAGGCCGCCGTCACACCCTCC
>DASZYN010000407.1:0-1665 GCA_035545435.1 Acidobacteriaceae bacterium
CCGCATTGCCATCAGGAGATCGACATTTTCTCCAGCGGCGGCGCCGAACGCACGGCGAAGCAGTTCAACATTCCTTTTCTCGGATCCGTCGATCTGGTCCCTGAAATTCGGCAGGGCGGGGATACCGGCATGCCTGTCGCGTTGGCTGGTCCGGAATCTCAGCACGCCGCGCAGTTCTATACGATTGCCGGCAAGCTGGCGGAACGTGCATTCGCGCAGGCGGCGAAAACTGAGAATATCTTCGAAATAAGCTAGAGGCGGTTCCGGAGAGTTGTGCCACGGCTGACTGGAGTGAGGGTCTGAACCTTCGCAGGTTGCCGATCTGCAGGCCAGGCACGCGCGCGGGGACTTAATGGTGGGCGAGGCGGGAATCGAACCCACAACCCCCGGCTTAGAAGGCCGGTGCTCTATCCGATTGAGCTACTCGCCCGCGCGTCTTTCATTGTAGCCGCCACTGCTGCGCCGAGAACCCGATCGCGGGCTTTGTGCGCTGACTGCGTATCCACTCCGCAACCGGCGACATAGAGTGTGATACCAAAGCCGCCGCGGCCTCCCGCGACTGCTGCGCGCACGACAAGGTCCACACGGCCGCATGGAATCTGCTCACGGCGCAAGCGATCCGTCGCCTTCCGCACCCAGTCTTCGTGCGCCTGCAAGGATGAGAACACCTGCTGATCGCGAGCGACGACGTCGATCCAGCTGGCCGAGCCCGCCGCACATGCGTCCTGCAGTCCGCATCCGAACTCGTCCGGATCAAGCTCGTGGGCCTCGAGCTCCCACATGTCGCACTTGCTCGTAAAGACCGGCGAGGCAGCGGCATTGAAGGCGATCAGAGCATTGCGCAGGGCCGGTTCTCCAGCCGATTCGGCGATTCGTGCGATCAGGCCGGGATCCCTTTGCAGATCGACGAAGCCTGGCCAGTCCACATCGATTACGGGTGCGTCCTGCCCGATCTCGACCGACCAGTCTGCCTCCACGCTACATCCCCACGCTGACTGCAGTCGCGCCCTGGGTCAGAAACCGCAACAGCGTCGCTTCGGCCCAGCGGCCGTCATCGCCGGGAACTGTTGCGGGGGCAATGAAGGCGCAGTGCCCGCCGTGCTGCGTCTCGATGAACGTGACCCATGGGTTCTCAATCAGCGCCGTCCTCGTCGCAGGCAGGAAGCGGATGAACGGATCGTCGTCTGAGTGGACGACCAGCGTGGGGATGCGCAGTTTCGCTGCATATTTCGAACTGGCGACGCTGTAGTAGTAATCGTCGGCATCCGCGAAACCGCCATAGCGGGCAACGATGTACTCGTCGAAGTCGCGCATGGAGTGGATGCGGTCTACCTGCGCGTCGGCATAAATCCGCGGATACATGACGATCCTGCGGCGGACGCGGGCCAGCATCGAACGCAGAAAGTGCCGCTCGTAGAGGCGATTCTGCGGGCGATGCAGCGCAGCGGAGGAGGCTGCCAGGTCCATGAGCGGAGAAACGCCGACGACGGCCTTCAACTCCTTTGGCGGATTACCGCTCACTTCCCCGGCCCAGCGCAGCACGAGATTGCCGCCCATCGAGTAGCCGACGAGCGCAACGGCCTCAAGTCCTTGTTCCCGGATGATCGTTTCTACAACACGACCGACATCGCCCGAACGGCCCGAATGATAGATGGTCGGCGAGAG
>DASZYN010000408.1:0-1667 GCA_035545435.1 Acidobacteriaceae bacterium
CACCGGATCGCGCGGATCCGTCGATGCGATGTAGTACGGATCGTGCGGGCTCGCCGTCAGCAGATCGAGATGTCCCGACAGCCCGTTGAGCGCGTCCATCGACCGCGAATCACCCTCGCGCGAAAAATCGCCCATCCCGGAAAAGATGCCCAGAGCGCCGGGAAGAGGCAGCCCGAGCTGCCGCAGCTTCACCGCCACCTCGCCCGTCATGATCGCTCCGGCCGACGTTCCGTAAATGGCGATGTGCTCCGGCTTATAGGTCTTCAGCAGCTCTTTGTAGACCGCAATGCCATCGTCAATGCCGGCAGGGAAGGCGTGTTCCGGCGCCAGCCGATACAGCACCGCCACCACCTTCATCTTCGTGAGATTCGCGATCGGAATCGTCTCCGTCCACGAACCCGAATCGGAGTTGAAGCCGCCACCATGCAGGTTGAGCAGCACGCGATCCGGCACCATATCCGCGACCGGCGTGACGATGCGCACCGGAACCCCGGCCATTGTCCCCTGCGACCGATGGACCGGATAGATTTGCTCCGAGACATCGCCCGCGCGGTTCTGCCAGACGTCGGTGCCATGCCGCCGCTCTTCGAGCGTTTGCGGCTTCGCCGCATCGGATACCTGGCGCGACAGCGATTGCTTCGCCTCAGGGCTCAGATCGGGCGGGATCGGAATCACGCGCGTGATGTGCGCGGCGCCGTTCGCGTCGATATAGCTGGTATCGGAGTTGGGAGCCTGCGCGGCCGTCGTGCCCTGCTGCGCAACGGCAATGGAAGAACACACGACCAGAGCGGCGAGAGCAGACTTCATGCAATTTCTCCTCGATGGAAAAACGACGAGGAAGGATAACAGAGCCACAAAAGCGAAAGGCCCGCTTTCCAGCGGGCCCGCTTCAGAGGCTGAAGGAGGGAATATCAGGGGAAATTTGAGGGTCCTGCGAAGAAGTCTCGCAGGCGATTAAAGGAAGAGACTCATACAACCAGGTAGGTTGGAAACGTCAGAAGTAGCCTCTGGTGTTGTTGATATAGATGCGCTCCGCTGGAGAGAGTTGTATGCGTAGAGGAAAAATCCGCATCAACAATAAGTACTGTATAATCAATGCTTTACTGTTGATATTGGACCATGTAGAGCCCCGATCCGTGAGGGGGCAGGGTTGCCTCGATGTGGTCCAGCCGGCCCAGGTCCTTGCGCAGCCAAAGATCGCGCACCGAGAACTTCCCGAACTGGATGCCCAGCTCACGCCAGGGATAGTTCACCGTCTGCGGCTCGTCGGAGAGATTGAAGATGGCCACGTAATCGCCGGTCTGCTCGGGGGCCGACGCCATCCAGACGACCGAGTCCGGTTTCTCGATCACCGGATGATTGTTTTCGCCGTACTGGTCCACAGCAATGAGCTCAGGGCTGGTCAGGATGGACTCAGTGAAGGCGTCCATCTTCAGCAGATTCGTCCCGATGAACAGCGGCGATCGCGCGATGCACCACAGGGTCATCATGGTGCGCACTTCGTCGCGCGTGAGCCGCGTCTGCCGCGGCTGGCCCCATCCCGGCTTCGGTCCGAGATAACCGATCGGCAGCATGTCGGCGTCGGGCCAGTGGCCCGCGCCGGCAACGGAATTCCAGCGAGCAAGGAGCGAAAACTGGTTCTTCAGCGGCTGCGGAAACGTCGGCGC
>DASZYN010000409.1:0-6783 GCA_035545435.1 Acidobacteriaceae bacterium
GTCGAAGTCGTAGAGAGCCGGTCCGTAACCGCCCATCCCCAGGCTCAGATCGCGCATCCCGCTCGGCGTGGTCACCTCGCGAAAATCTCCCTTGCGCGTGTTTTCGAAGAGCGGAAAGGTCTGCTTGTTCAGCGCAACAAACGCAATGTCCGGGTAGCCATCGTTATTGAAGTCCCGGAAATCAAGACCCATACCGGAAATGAATTGCCCACCTTCGGGCAACGTCACTCCCGCATCGAATGCAACTTCCTCGAACTTTCTTCCCAAATTGTGGAACAGGAAGTTGTACTCGGCGTCATTGGTCACGAACAAATCCTGTTTGCCATCCAGGTCGTAATCGGCTACACCGACGCCCATTCCCTTGCCTACATGGTCGCGAATGCCCCATTCCTTCGAGACATCCCGGAACGTGCCGTCGCCGTTGTTCAGCAGCAGCCGATTCGGCTGTCCTTTGTAGTTGTTGGGATGGCAGTAGTCGCCGGTGTCACCCATTTTGCACAGCGGTTCGGGGCCATAGGTCCACTGCATGTAATCCAGGATGAACAAGTCCAGCAGCCCGTCGTTGTTCACGTCCACCCAGGCACCGCCTTCGCTCCACAGCGGTCCATACTGCGGATCCTTCGAGTTCCCGATTCCCGCCCTTTCGGTCACATCAGAAAAGGTTCCGTTGCAATTGTTGCGGTACAGCGTGTTCCGGTAAACCCCGCCGACAAAAATATCCGGGCAGCCGTCATTGTCGTAATCGGCAACGGCAACTCCGATGTCATAACCGGATCCCGCCACACCCGCGGCATCGGTCACATCGGTAAAAGTCCCGTCGCCGTTGTTTCTGAACAACCGATTCCGGTACTTCGGATCGTCCTTCTTCAGGGTGGAGAGATTCGCACCATTCGCGAAGTAAATGTCCGGCCGGCCGTCGCCGTTGTAGTCGAAGACAGCAACGCCGCCCGCCATGGTTTCTGGTGCATTCTTTGCCGGCGTCTCGTCGTTCTCCAGCGTGAACGGAATTCTCTTCAGCTCGAACCGAATCGGGTTCGGCGCAGTTGCCGCATGGAGCAGAAGAAAAGCGGCGCCGGCCAGACAACTGGCCACTGCGGCGGCGCGTAACGACGGGGCGGAAAACATCTTCCTGAAGAGTATAGGAAGGCGCGGCGCGCGATTGCCTGCACGGCCCGCCCTATTGAGAGCCGTTCCGGAAGACTTCCTCAGCGTAGTAGTTCTCGACGCGCCCCTGGTTGCGCAGTATCTCCAGGAACGCGTTCTTTAACAACTGCTCGCGGCTGTCGCGCAGCTGTTGCCGGATGGTCTGCTGCACCCGCGGATCGTTCAGCTGGCGCTGCCCGGCCACTTCCCGATCGATCAGTTTGTAGACTGCGTAGCCAACCGGCTGCTTCGACCCCGAATTTCCATAGATGGGGAGAATGTCGCTGATCTGCCCCGGCTTCAGTTTGGCGATGGCCGCATAAGCCTCGGGGTTGGACTTCAACTGCGAGTCCGACACAAATCCCATGTCGCCGCCATTCCCCGCCGTGTTCGGATTCTCCGAGTAATTCATCGCCAGCGCCGCGAAGTCGTCTCCGCTTTCGAGCTTGTTGTGCAGCACTTCGATCTTCCGCTTCGCCTCTGCCTCATTCATCGCCTTGCTGTTTTGCAGATTACCCACCTGTTGCGGAGGCATGGGCGCCGCGGTCACGACGATCTGCGCCAAATGGTAGTTGGGCTCGATCAGGTTGAAGTCCGCTTTGTGCTCGTTGTAATAGGCGGCGATGTCCGCGTCGGTGATGTTGATCCTGGACGTGATTTCCTTGTTGAACAGCTTCTCTTCGGTGCGATTGCGCCGGATTTCCCGCTTCAGATCGTCCAGGGTCATATGCTGCGAATCCAGACGCTTCTGGAACTCCTCCTGGGTAAATGGCGCCTTGATCTCGGTCAGGCGGTCCGACACTTCCTGGTCGGTGGCCACCAGGTTCTGTTTCGCCGCCCGCTGCATCACGATCTCTTCATCGATCAGCTGGCGCACGATGTTGAGGCGCATGATCTCCGCCTGCACCTTCGAGGGCGTCTGGTGCGAGTCGCCCAGATTGTTTTGGAAGATCGTCTCCACGTCGGCACGCAGGATCGGCTTGCCGTTGACTGTGGCCAGCGTATTCGCGTCATGCGACTTCTGACAGCCGGCGCACAACATCAGCACAACCGCCAGCCCTGCAAGCATCCATTTGCGGTTGGAAAAGTCAGCGCCTGAAGCGCCGGAACGATCCGATTGCGAGGTCAAACAGTTCTCCCTGCTGCGGCGCCGCAAATCGGGGGGCGGCGCGTACTGTTCAGAATAAATGCGGTCCCCGCAACCTGCATAGACTCATTTCCCCGGCGTTGCCGCCTGGGCGTGGGTAGCCGGCGCCGCTGACGGGGGTGGAGTAATCCCCTGCTCGGTCAGCGCCCGATCGATCATGATCCAGAGCTGCCGCTGGTCCAGTTGCCCGGCCCACCGTTCGCCGCTCACAAAAAAAGTCGGCGTGGCGTTCACACCGGCCCTGTCCGCGGCCCGCATCTCCGCCATGATTTTCGTGTCGTCCTGCTTCGCGAGGCAGGCTTCCAGCTTTGCGGCATCCACGTGATCGCGCGCGCCTTCCTGGCTCGCCAGCTTGTCCAGCATTGCGGTCGACTTCGCCACATCCCGGTCCGGCCCCGTCACATCCTGTCCATGCGTGTGGAGATAATCGACATAACTCCAGTACGCCGCCGGGTTCTGCGCCGCCAGACAGTTTGCATTGACCGCCGCGTGCATGGCCCACGGGTGGATCTCCACCAGCGGATAGTCGAGATAAACGAACTTCACCAGGTCCTTGTAGTGCTCGAGCGTTTTGGGAAAGAACTCCGCATTCATCGCCGCGCAGAAGGGGCATTCCAGATCGTCGAAGTTCACGATCGTTACCTTCGCATCCGGATTTCCTCGCACGGGGCGGCCTTCAGTCGGCAGCATCGCTACCGGATCCGTTCCGATGTCCCACTTCGAGAGCCGGGCCAGGGTGTTCGAGTCCTTCGAGAGCAAAAAATCGACGGTCTGCTTCCGCTGTGGCTCGTTGGGCAACGAAAACGTCACGGCAATCGCGTCAAATCCATTCACGTCGCTCTTCTGGCGCGGCCCGATGGCAATTTGATACTGCGGCGGCACGCTGAGTTCCGCGCGGATCATGATCTCCACCTTGCGGTCGAGCGCTGAGGGCGCCGCAGGAGCTGCGCTCACCGGAGCCGCATTCGATGGAGCCGGGTCGGCGGGCGATGTCTGTGCTGCGGGAGCCGCCGGGTTGGGTGTCTGCTGAGCGGAACAGGCAGCCGCAAGCATGAAGAGCGCGCAGGCTGCAGAGAAAGACCCTCTAAACAAGAAAAACCACCTTCTTCGGCCGAACAGCCGTTACCTCAGAATCGTCTCTCCCATTATCGCAGTTCAGGCTGGGGGGCGGCCCCGTTGGCTGCTCTCCTCAGAACACGCTGATCCGGTGCGTCAGGTCTCCCACGCTGGCAAACCCCGCAAAGTTCACGCTGTAGAAGTACTCCGTGTCATCGCGAATCGAGCCCAGCGAGAATCGGCGGTACTGGAAATCCACCCCGCAGCAGTTCCAGTTGTACTGGGTTTGTAACGCACCATATTGCAGCTGCTGGTGGACCAGATCGTACGCTGCGCTCACGCCCGCGCTCCCCCCCAGCTTGTTGGCCGCGCCATAAATGGCGGACACGTGAATCTGGTTGAAGGAATTAGGAGCAGTCGGCGGCCCCGGCGGCATTTTCGCTGTCGTCAGGGGGGTCGTCCCCAGCGGCACATTCACGTAGGAATCGCCGAAGTCGAACCGGTAGAACCCGCGCCGATAGCCGGCGAAGATATTGCTGGAGGTGATTTTCCCCTCCTTCGCGTCGTAATCCACGTCCCATTCCACATCGGTCGAACCCGTGGTTCGGACCCGCAAGCGCGAAATCACCGGCGTGCTGTGCCTTGCATCGGTCAGAAAATCGATGCCGGTGAAATCCAGGGTCGTGCTCAGCGGATTCGGCGTCCCCGGCGTGATCGCGTGATCGAAATTCGGGTCGAAGTATTGCTTCTGCGCCACCCGCCAGGTAATCCAGTCCTCGGTCCCGCCGCCGCACATGGAATCGGGCCCCAGCGCTTCATCGCCGCGGCAGGGGTGCGGATGCAGGCGCCGCAAAAACAGCCTCTGCGTCACCCCGTACTGCAGCTCATTCGTGTTGCTCGCCACGTCGGTGTCGTCAAAACGCAGCACCTGCTGAAAGTTGTTGATCCCCGTTACAAAGCGGTAGCCCAACTCCGGCTCAATCGTGTGCCGGATCTGGCCGCCCAGCAGACGTTCAAGCCACGGCGCCGAAAAATCCCGTTCCACCACCGGCGGCAGCAGGTCGAACCCGGCCTCGACATCCGTTCGCGGCAGCCCTGCCTTGCGCACAATCGGGATCTGTTCCAGATTGGCGGGAAACTGGCTTTTTCCGTACCACGTTCCGCGCACCGCCGCTTCCGGCCGGAACGTCCACCCATCGAAGTGAAGCGGCATCGACACGCGCGGGTGGATGTCCACCCGTTCCACACTTGCCGTGGTTCTGAAGTTCGGATAATCAAAGCGCGATACAGCGCCCGCCGATCCACTGAATCCCCACCACACGGGGGAAAGTCCCATGGGGCCGCCCAGGCGCCGGTCTGCGGTCTGGAAGTCAATGGTGGGCAGGTGGAGAATTCTGACCTCATCGCCCGGCACGCTGGCGTTCTGGAAATCCTGATACCGGTCGAAACGCAGGCTGGTCCACATATCGTTCGACTCGTGCGTCACGAACAACTGCGACTTCACTTCGGAGTTGATGGCGAGCGCATAGTCCTCCTCGAACACCAGCCGATAAATGTAGGAGCTCAGATACTCGGAGTCCACTACGGCCGTCGTGTGCGGCGAAAGATCGTAGCGGCCATCTCCACTGACGTCGACTCCGCCCTGATTTTGCCCGCGCTGGCCGTTGTCCTCCATTACGCCCTTATCCAGCAGACTGTGCACACGAAGCGTCCCGAAATTCGCGCCCCGGCCGCGGTAGCGGAAGATTCCGCTGGGGGCAAACCCTCGCTTCGACCACCATTGAGACGCCACCGTCATGTCGGCACTGCGCCCTAACGTCAAAAAAACGGCTTCGCCGATCATGAAGCCTTTCGTCGTGTTGTTGCCGACATAAGGAATGGAGAAACCGGATACCCTCGCCTCGGTCACCGCATGCGTCGCATAGGGCAGGTACATCAGCGGCACATGGAAGAACTCGAAGAACCCATTGCTGGTTTTCGCGACGCCGTTGTTCAGCTCAATCTCGTGCGAGAGAATCCGCCAGTCCGGCTTCGGCAGCCGGCACGACGTCATGGTGCCGTGAATCACCCGATAATGCCCCTGCCCCAATTGCTGTACCTCGCGACCGGTAACCGCAAAAGGATTAGGCGCGGTAAACACCATCCGCCCTCGCGGGGTCCGCTCCACCCCAAGCGTGCCCACCACATCGAAAAAGTCCCCGGTATCGGCGTTGACGTTGATCGTGCCGCGATCTGCGACGAAATGCTCATCGTCCGGGCCCCCGTCGAGCATCAGATGCCCCTGCGCTTCCACTTCCCCGGTTCCGTCGTTGTAGGTCGCGTGGTCGGCATGCAGGATGTAGTTGCGGTAGTAGATCACCACATTGCCGTCCAGCGTATAGAGATTGCCTTTTGCCTGCGACTCGCGCGTCGCGTTGTCATAGACCAGCTTCACAGGCGTTCCCGCCTGCGGCTGCGGCACCACGTGGGCCTCCGGCAGCTGGCTTTGCAGGCTGGGATCGTCCGGCAGATCGGCGGTGCTTGCCGGAGCCTTTTGCGTTGCGTCGGGTGGTGTTGCGGGAGGAGGAAGCTGGGTGGTAACGGTCTGCGCCCATGGCCGCTGCTGCAACAGGAGAAACAGCGTGATACACCAAAAAAGACGGGTTCTCATCGCGCGCGGCAACTCCAGCATAGCAAAGCAGAATGCCGAGGTTCCCACGCGTGTGACGCCTCAGCCATCAACAGGAAAGCAATCTTCACGGAATCGTGGCTTGCTGAACGCACATTGTCATCGGCCGCTTGTTGGGCCGATGACGGAAAAAATTCACTGCAACAGGATTCATGGGAGGACTCACGCCGTTCACCCCATGCAACTCAGCCATCGATTGACGCTCGCCGTTCGCCAGTCTTTGCGAAATTGCTTCGGCCTTGCCCGCGTCTGCATGAATCCCTGCACAGGCGTTGTCATGGACGGAGTTTCCTCTCAAAATGCGTGCAGAATAGGAATGTGGCATCCGTGAACGGCTCCCCCACCAGTTCCGACGCGCAAACCCCGCTCCGCGAAACTCCGGTCGAACCGGCGCGCGCATGGAAAGACGAAGTCGCGGCTCGCGTCCGCGCCCACCGCAGCCGCAGCCCACGCCCCACTCCCGTTCAACAACCCAGCCTTCCTGGGCTGGATGAAGCCTCGGCCTCCGATGCCATCGCTGCGCGCGTCGCCGAGCGTTATGCCCGGCTTCCGTCCTGGCGCGAGACGCTCGCCGCTCAGGCCGCCGCCAAAGCCACCGTAGACTCCCTGGTCGAAGCCGCCAGTGTTCGGCCCGAAGAGGAAACCGAGACGCAACCCGCCTCCGTTGCTTCGGCAGTCCCCCCTTCCGCACCCCAGGAGCCCGCCGCTGAGCCGTGGCAGCCCGACCTTCTTCGCTACTCCGTCAGCCTCGATTCCCTGCCCGCCCCTC
>DASZYN010000410.1:0-8345 GCA_035545435.1 Acidobacteriaceae bacterium
GGCTAACAGCATTTGGCTAAGTGCATTTTGCTGAACACGAATACTGGGCGATCGACTAATGGTAGGTCAAGTGCCTTTGGAGCACTTTGTCCAGGTTCGAATCCTGGTCGCCCAGCCAAAATTTTGTAACGGCCCGGCAGATTATCGCCGCGATGGAAGCAGGAAAACTCAGGCAAACCAGCTGGAGGATCTTGTGAAGACGGACACGATCGAAGCAGTGGGCGCGGCTACGCCGAATCTGGCGGCGGCTCCGGGGGACGGCGCAAAAGGCAAGACGCAGGCGCGGCGTTCGCGAGTATCGAACGAAGACCGGCGGTTCAAGGTCTTTTCCGGTTCAGCGAACCGGGAACTGGCCGAGGAGATTTGCAAACACATCGGCGTCACGCTGGGCGAGACGCGGATGCAGCGCTTCAGCGATGGAGAGGTGTATTTCCAGCTGCTGGAGAATGTGCGCGGGGCGGATGTTTTTGTGGTGCAGCCCACCTGCTGGCCGGTGGACCAGCATCTGGTGGAGCTGCTGATCATGATCGACGCGCTGAAACGCGCGTCGGCAGGAAGGATTACCGTGGTGGTGCCGTATTACGGATATGCGCGGCAGGACCGCAAGGATCGCCCTCGTGTGGCGATCTCGTCGAAGCTGGTCGCCGATCTGATGACCACCGCGGGCGCGCATCGCGCGCTGTTCATGGACCTGCACGCCGCGCAGATTCAGGGCTTCTTCAACATCCCGGTCGATCACCTCTTTGCCAGCCCGGTGATGGTCGATTATTTCCGCAAGCTGAATCTGCCCGACCTCGTGGTGGTTTCTCCCGATGCGGGCGGCGTGGAGCGAGCGCGGCACATGGCTACGAAACTGGGCGTGCCTATGGCGATCGTCGATAAGCGGCGTACCGATATCAATGTCACCGAGGTGATGCACGTGATCGGCGATGTGACCGGGCGGACGTGCCTCATCGTCGACGACATCATCGACACGGCGGGCACTCTGGTAAAGACGGCGGACACTCTGCTGGAGAAAGGCGCGACGCGGGTGTATGCGGGCGCTTCGCACGGAGTGCTGTCCGGCGAGGCGGTCGAGCGCATCGCGAAATCGCGACTGGAGCAGTTAGTTGTGACCGATTCGATCCCGTTGCGCCCTGAGGCCCAGGGGCTCCGTGATTCGGAAAAAATCAAAGTGCTTTCGGTGGCGGGCCTGCTCGGCGCGGCCATCCTGAGCATTCACATGGAGACCAGCGTCAGTTCGCTGTTCAGCTGAGAAGGCAGCTTTTCGCTACTAGCTGTTAGCTACTAGCCAGAAGATTTTGCACAACCATAATTGGCGGACTGCAGCGAGTGCGGTTCGTACAGAAGGGAGCGGACAACGCAGCTAACACCTAAAAAGCTGCTGTTCCGTGCCCGAAGGAAAAGGACATGATTACTCAGGAAATCGTCAACGCAGTGCCCCGTGAGGGCAAGTTCAACAAGAATGCAGCCCGCCGCGTGCGCGCGAAGGGTAAGGTGCCCGCTGTGGTGTATGGCGCGGCGGAGCCTGCCGTAGCGGTGGAAGTGGATCCCAAGCAGATCCAGAAGATTCTGCACTCGGAGACAGGCCACAACTCGATCTTCGATCTGGCAGTAGCCGGTTCCACGGCGAAGGTGATGATTGTGGACTGGCAGTACGAGCCGATCAAGGGCAAGCTGATCCACATCGACTTCAAACGCATTGCGCTGGACAAGCCGATCCGCGTCGAAGTGCCGATCCAGCTGACCGGCGTTGCGATTGGGGTGAAGACCGAGGGCGGCATTCTGGACCAGATGCTGCGCGAGGTGGAGATCGAGTGCCTGCCGGGCGATATTCCGAACAGCATTGCGGTGGATATTTCGAACCTGACGTTTGGCACGGTGCTGCGGGTTGCCGATCTTCCCCACAGCAGCAAGCTGAAGTTCCTGACTTCCGAGGACAAGCCGGTAGCCCATGTGGTCTCGATCAAGGAAGAAGTAGTAGCAACGCCGGATGCCGAGGCGGCTGCAGCAGCTGCAGCAACGACTCCTGCGGAGCCGGAAGTGGTGAAGAAAGGCAAGCAGGAGACGGCGGACGGAGAAGGTGCGGCAGCGGCCGGCGACAAAGGCGGCAAGAAGTAAGTGGGAAGCGGCGTGTTCCTGGTGGTCGGGCTTGGGAACCCGGGCATCGAGTACCAGTTCACGCCGCACAATGCGGGGTTTCTGGCGATTGACCGCATCGCCAGTGAGCACAACGTGGAGGTGGTGAACCGCCGCTGCCGCGCGCTCACAGCCAGGGTGCAGATGGCGGGCCGGGAGGTAATCCTGGCGAAACCGGAAACCTGGATGAACCTGAGCGGGCATTCCGTGGGGGATCTGGTAGACGAACTGGATCTGGAACTCCCGGGAAACCTGCTGGTGATGTACGACGAGCTGGATTTGCCACTGGGGAAGTTACGAATTCGGGAACGTGGCAGCCCGGCGGGACATAACGGAGCGCGTTCGGTCGCAGCGGCGCTGGGAACGGACGAGTGGTGGCGGATCCGGATTGGAGTTGGACCGGATGCGGCGGTGAAAGAAGAGGCCTTTCGGCGCGGCAAGGATTATCTGCTGACCCCGATGGGCAAGCGAGATCTGACGGCGATCGATCCGGTTCTGGACCGGGTGGCACGCGCCGCGGAGATGGTGTTGACGAAGGGAATTTCGGGCGCCATGAACGAATTCAACCGCCGGGATCCTGAGGAATCGGGAAACGGCGCGGCGGAGAAGTAAGGAAGACGGAAGCGAATTTTGGTTTGCCGGGCTTGCGGGCCCGGAAGGAAGAGAAGCGATGATGCAACGTCTCTATGAGGTAATGTTTATCGTTCGGCCCGACGTGGCCGACGAGGATGTGGACAAGCTGATTGCCAGCCTGGACCAGACGGTGACTGGCGGCGGAGGCACGATCCGCTCGACGGAGAAGCTGGGCAAACGCAAGCTGGCGTATCTGGTGCGGAAGTTCAACGACGGCAACTACGTCCTGCTCACAATCGATGCCGATGGGTCGCTGATCGCGGAACTGGAGCGCCGTCTGCGCGTCTCCGAACCGGTGATCAAGTTCATTACGGTGCGGATGGACGAGGAAGAAAAGCGGCTGGCGAAGGTGCGGGCGATTCGCGCAACGAAGAAGAAGGTGAGCGCGATGCCTCCACCGGCAGCGGCAGTGGAACCAGCTCCGGCAGAAGCGGCAGCGGAAGCCGTTCCCGCAGAAGCGGCTTCGGCTGCAGCGGCGGAGACGGCGGCACCTGCCAGCGCGTAGGTGCGCTGGGTTCAACAGAGACTTGAAATTTGGCCGGCGCCGCAAGGGCGCCCGCCGGAGGAATAAAGATGGCTGACGGAACGACGACAACAACACCCTCAAGGCCGGACGCACCGGCTGGACGTCCCAGCGGACCGGGCGGACGCGGCGGCCCCGGCGGACCGGGCGGACGCAAATTTTTCCGCCGCAAGAAGGTCTGCAAATTCTGCACGGAGAAGATCGACGCGATCTCGTATCGCGACGTGCGTCTGCTGCAGGGATTTGTGGCCGAGCGCGGCAAGATTGTGCCGCGGCGGCTGACCGGCGTATGCACCACGCACCAGCGGCGGCTGACCCGGGCGATCAAGCAGGCGCGCAATATTGCTCTGTTGCCGTTCGCGGCGAGGTTCTAGGGCGCAGCGAGCCGGCTTCGCTGACCCCTTGTTAGCTGACCGGTGTATCGCTGACCGCTTTATCGCTGGCGGCCTCTGGCCGCCACAGGAGATCTGAACATGGAAGTGATCCTTAGAGAAGATGTGTCGAATCTGGGCCACCGCGGCGATGTGGTGAAGGTCGCCGACGGCTACGGCCGGAACTTTCTGCTGCCGAAGAATCTCGCCATGGAGGCGACGGCGGCGAACAAGGCGGTTATCGAGCAGATGAAGTCTGCCGCCGTGCGTCGCTCCGCGAAGGAGAAGGCGGAGGCCGAGCAGCTGGTGACACAGCTCAACAACGTGGCGCTGGTCTTTACGCGCAAGGTCGGCGAAGGCGATCACCTGTTTGGCTCGGTGACGTCGTCCGACATCGCGCAGGAACTGGCCGGCAAAGGCTTCAATATCGACCGGCGGAAGGTTCAGCTCGATGAGCCGCTGAAGTCCACCGGAGAGTTCCACGTGCCGGTGAAGCTGCACCGCGAAGTCACGGCGCACATTGCCGTGACGGTGAAGGGCGAAGAAGCCGCAGCGGAATAAATCTGAGATTCGGTCCCGGCGGCCACTGAAGTCTGCCGTCGGGGCCGATTCCCTGCCCTGACCTCGCGGGATGAGAAGATAGGAAGAGCTCATTCCTGGTCCTCATTCATGCTGAAGGTCATCTCCTCGCACGTATTCCTGAACCATCGGCTGCATCCTGGGCTGCTGGACGTGTTCGCCCGCGCAGGAGCGCAGGGCGTCGAGCTTTTTTGCGCGCGCCAGCACTTCGACTACACCAGCCGCACTCATGTTCGTGAAGTGGCGGAGTGGTTCGGGGCAAATTCCGCTGAGGCGTTCTCGATGCATGGCCCTCTCTGGTCAGACGCAGAGATGGGGCGCAGCGGCGCGCCCACGGTCAACGTGATTCATCCGGAGAAGAGCCGCCGGATCGATGCGATGGACGAGATCAAGCGAGCGCTCGAGGTCGCAGAGACCCTGCCCTTCCGGTTCCTGATTCTGCATTTAGGGGAGCGTGAGGATTCGTGGGGACCGCGGGCGCTGGAGCACTCCATTACGGCGCTGGAACATCTGCGGGCGTTCGCAAATCCTCTGGGCGTGAAGCTGCTGGTGGAGAATTTGCAGGGCGATGTCGCTCGTCCGTCGAATCTGGTGGAGATTCTCACCACCGGTCACTTTCAGGACATCGGCGTTTGTCTCGACGTTGGGCACGCGCACCTCGGCGACGGCGTGGCCGCGAGCCTCTCTGAATTGAACCGGTATGTTCGCTCGTCGCACCTGCACGATAACAAGGGCGACAAGGACGCGCACCTGTGGCCGGGGGACGGAACGATCCACTGGGAAGAGGCGCTCGGTGGTTTGAAAGCGGCGCCGCAGACTCCCGCGGGCGTGCTGGAGATTCATTACACGCTCGGGGAGCCTGTCGAGACCGTCGGTGAAAAGGCGAGGAAGGCCTTTGAAAAGATGGACGCGGCAGAAAAGCTCGGTTAGAGGCGGTTATGGCAGACGAAACGGCGGGAACTGGAACAGAGACGGCGACACAAGCTTCGCTGTCGACGATCGCCGGCATTGGCGAGCACGACGGACAGCGGGTCACGCTGCACGGGTGGCTTTATAACCTGCGCGAGAGCGGCAAGCTATTGTTCCCGATCTTTCGCGACGGCACGGGAACCATCCAGGGCATTGTGCCCAAGGCTGCCGTAACGCCGGAAGTTTTCGAGACGGTGAAGGGGCTGACGCAGGAGTCGTCGGTCGTGGTCACGGGCAAGGTGCGCGCGGATAAACGTGCGCCCGGCGGTTACGAATTAGACGTCGAGAACGTCGAAGTCGTCCAGCGTGTGCCGGCAGAAGACCCGTTCCCGATCTCGCTCAAGGAGCACGGCACCGATTTTCTGATGGAGCATCGCCACCTGTGGGTGCGCACGCCGCGACAGGCGGCAATCCTGCGGATTCGCGCCGAGATCATCAAGGCGGCGCGCGATTTTCTGGATGACAACGGATTTGTGCTGACCGATCCGCCGATTCTGACGCCGGCGGCATGCGAAGGCACCAGCACGCTGTTCCCCGTTGAGTATTTCGGTGACGAGGCGTACCTGACGCAGAGCGGACAGCTCTACATCGAGAGCACCGCACTGGCGCTGGGCAAGGTTTATTCGTTCGGGCCGACGTTTCGCGCTGAGAAATCGAAAACGCGGCGGCATCTGACGGAGTTCTGGATGGTGGAGCCGGAGTGGGCCTTCGCCACGCTCGACGACCTGATGGGCCTGGCGGAGAACTTCATCAGCGCGATCGTCCAGCAGGTGCTGACCAAACGCGCTGCAGAACTGAAGGTCATCAACCGAGACATCGCGAAGCTGGAAACCATCAAGCCGCCGTTTCCGCGTTTGCGTTACGACGAAGCCGTGAAGATGCTCAACGATGCCCACGCGAAAGGTCTGCTGGAAGCGCCGTTTGAGTATGGCAACGATTTTGGATCGCCGGATGAGACATACATCTCATCGCAATTCGACCGGCCGGTGATGGTGCATCGTTATCCTGCGGCGGTGAAGGCGTTCTATATGGAGCCGGACCCGCAGGATCCGAAGTACGCGCTGTGCGTGGATGTGCTGGCGCCGGAGGGCTACGGCGAGGTGATCGGCGGATCGCAGCGCATTCACTCCTACGAACTGCTGAAGAAGCGGATCGAGGAGCACCAGTTGCCAATCGATGCGTTCAAGTGGTATCTCGATCTGCGGCGGTACGGTTCGGTTCCGCATTCGGGCTTTGGCATGGGCATCGAGCGCGCAGTGGCATGGATCTGCGGGCTGGATCATGTGCGCGAGACAATTCCCTTCGCCCGGACGCTGAATCGGATCTATCCGTAGTTCTTTATGCCAAGATCGAGTGAAACATCGCTACAGGCCGGATCGCCGGCCTCACTTCCCTCGCCTGCCGGCCTGTATGGCGGCGTGCAGTCGCTGCCTCCACGCAAAATCAAAGTGATCGGTGTGCCTCTGGATTTGGGCGCCTCGCGACGCGGCGTCGATATGGGTCCGTCCGCCGTGCGCGTGGCGGGGCTGGAAGCGCGCCTCGAAGCGCTGGGCCATGAGGTGCGCGACGGCGGCAACATCAGCGTCGCGATCGCCGAGACGAAGCGGTCGGGACACCAAAGCGCGCGTTATCTGAAGGAGATCACCGAGACGTGCACGCGCGTGGCGGAGATGGTGGTGAAGACGCTGAACGAGGGCATGACGCCTGTGGTTCTGGGCGGCGATCATTCCGTGGCTGCCGGCAGCGTGTCGGGCGTGGCGGAGTACTACCGCAAGCAGAACCAGAAGATCGGCCTGATCTGGATTGACGCGCACACCGACATCAACACGCCGGGAACCTCGCCGAGCGGCAACGTGCATGGCATGCCGCTGGCGGCGCTGGTGGGGCTGGGGCCGGAGCCGCTGGCGAACATTCTGGGATGGGCCCCGAAGGTGCAGCCGGAGAATGTGGTGCTGATCGGCGTGCGCGATATCGATGCGGCGGAGAAGGAGAACGTGCGGCGGGCGGGCATCAGCGAGGTCTACACGATGCGCGACATCGACGAGCGCGGCATGCGCACGGTGATGGAGGAGGCTCTGCGCGCGGCGGGACGCGGGACGGCGGGCTATCACGTTTCTCTGGACATGGACTGGATCGACCCCGAGGACGCCCCGGGCGTGGGAACGCCGGTGCGGGGCGGGGCGACGTATCGGGAGGCGCATCTGGCGATGGAGATCATCGCGGATCACGGGCGGATGGTGTCGCTCGAGGTCGTCGAGGTGAATCCGGTGATCGACGAGCACAACCGGACAGCGGATCTGGCGGTGGAGCTGATTTCCTCGGCGTTCGGGAAGAAAATATTGTGACCATGCAGCTTCCTGGAGAGATTTGACGTCTGTCCAAGGGATAGGCAACGGCCTGGATTCATGAATTCTCCATAATCAGGAGAATATGATCGGGGGAGGACACCCCTAGTTTGCGCACAAAATTCCTGTTGTTGTTTTTCGCGGTGCTGGGTTTTCTGGTGATGGGTTATCACCCCGGCATCGAGGACGACGGCGTTTACCTGAGTGCGGTCAAGAGCGACCTCAATCCAGCTCTATACCCTCACAACGCAGATTTCTTTCGCCTTGAAATGAAGGCCACCTGCTTCGACAGGTGGATGGCAGATTTTGTTCGGGTGACCCACATCCCTGTCGCCTGGTCGGCCTTGCTATGGCAATTCACCGCCATCTTCCTGATTCTGGTCGCCTGTTGGCTCATTGCCCGTCAGCTGTTTCCGGATGAAGGAGCGCGTTGGGGAGCCGTCGCGATGGTTTCCGCGATGCTGACGCTCCCGGTTTCGGGAACGGCGATCTACATTGTCGACCAGCATCTGCACCCGCGATCTCTGGCAACCGCTCTGATCCTCACTGGAGTCTCCTGCCTGCTGGCGCGAAAAAGGTGGCAGGCCGTGCCTCTGGTGCTGGTTGCCATCGCCCTGCACCCGATCATGGGCATACTGGGCGCGTGCTTTTGCGTTGTCCTTGAAGTCGCGCTCATTCAGCCAGCCACGGTGATGATTCCGGAAGCCGATCTCGCCGAAACAGCGGCGACCCTCGCGGTGGTTCCGTTTGGGTGGATCTTCGCGCGGCCGACCGGTATCTGGCTTG
>DASZYN010000411.1:0-9709 GCA_035545435.1 Acidobacteriaceae bacterium
TTCTCCGGATCGTAGAAGTCGCGCTCTTCGATCATCATTTGCGCGCAGATGAAATTTCGTTGCGTCCATCCGAGTTCCGGCCGCGTGGATTTCCCGCCGTCGTAACCCATCCGCATCCGCCGCTCCAGGCGCCAGCGCTGCACGTCCGCGCGCCACGCCGCAGCATCGGCCTTCGCCGCGGGCCCGGGAATCTGTGCATCCTGCGGCGGATAAGCGGTGTCCTGCGCGCGAGCCCCAAGGACCAACAGCAACACGCACAAGCCCAGCCACAGGCCCCCAAGCGCGGAACCGGCACCCGCCGACCCACCTTTTGTCATGGCAGTAAGATAGAGCACGACCGGGCCTGTAGCTCAACGGTTAGAGCAGGGGACTCATAATCCCTTGGTTGGGGGTTCGAATCCCTCCGGGCCCACCACGGTTCAACGACCCAGCGGCGCAGGTCATCCCCCCAAACCCGACTTTCACCAGCTTCCTCACTCCGCGCGCAAAGCCCGGCTCGGATCCACAGACGCCGCTCGCCGCGCCGGAACCCAGCTCGCCGCAAGGGCAACCAGAGCCAGCAGCGCCGCCGCCCCGGCCAGCGTCCCCGGATCCCACGCCTTCAGACCATACAGAAGGCTCGCGATCAGCTTGCTCAGCGCCAGCGCAGCACCCAGCCCCACCGCGATTCCGGCAGCAGTCATCCCCAGCGCCTCGCGCAGCACCATCCCCAGCACCTGCTCCGCTCTCGCGCCCAGGGCCATCCGAATTCCTATTTCATTCGTCCGCCGCGACACGGCATACGCCATCAGCCCATAGATGCCGATGCACGCCAGCATCAGCGCCAGGACACCAAATCCGCCCGTCAGATCCGCGAAAATTCTCTCGTTCATCAGCAGCTCGTCGATCTGTTCTTCCTGGGTCCGCACGTCCGTCAGCGGCAGGTTCGGGTCCACACTTTGCACGGCGCGCCGCAGCTCCGGCGCAATCGCCGTCCGGCCTGCACGTGTTCGAACCGCAAACGTCATCCCCCAGTCAATCTCCGGCGACTGCCGGTAATTGCGATAGAAAACTGGTGGCGGCTCCTCGCGCAGGCTCGCATAACGCGTATCCGCACAAATGCCCACGATCTGATATGTAATCTTCTCGTCCCTCAGGCCGGATGTAACAAAGCTCTTCCCGATCGGGTTCTCGTTCGGAAAGTATTCACGCGCCAGCGCCTGATTCACCACCGCTACCTTCGGCGAAGTTTCCGTGTCCGTCGCCGCAAAACCCCGCCCCGCCAGAATCGGAACGCGGAACGTCGCGAAATACTGCTCGCCTACAGTGGAATTGTCCGCGGCCGCATCTTTATCCATCGCCTTCCCGCCGATCGGCTTGAAATCGTCGCTCTCGGTGCTGTTCGAGAGCGGCGCCACGCTCGTCAGCGACACCGACTCCACCCCCGGCAAAGTTCCCAGTCGATCCGTGATCTGGTGGAACAGCTGAATCTGCTTTTCTCCCGTGTACTCCTTCTGCGGCGGCCGCAGTTCGAACAGCACCAGCCCCTTCGTATCGAATCCAGGATCGATGCGATCCAGATTCACAAGCGACCGCAGAAAAATTCCCGCCGCGAACACCAGCAGCGTCGACAAGGCCACCTGCAAGCCCACAATCGCCTTGCCCGCCACTCCATGCCGCCGCCGCGTCACCGTCTGTGCGGTGTCTTTCAGCGTCGTGCTCACCTGTGCCCGCGTCGACTGCCACGCCGGCGCCACCCCAAACAGCAAACCCGTCAGCAACGACAGCGCCGCATTGAACGCAAACACGCCCCAGTCGAAACCGCCCTGCACCGCAACCGGCTCGGCCGGGCTCGACAACATCGCAAGAATCGCGTTCCGTCCCAGCCAACCCACAAAGAGTCCCGCGACGCCGCCCATCACCGCCAGCAGCAGGCTCTCCGTCATCACCTGCCGCAGAATCCGCCCGCGCGCCGCGCCCCGCGCCATCCGCACGCTCATCTCCCGCTGCCGCGCCGCCGATCGTGACAGCAGCAGGTTCGCCAGATTCGCGCACGCCAGCAGCACCACCAAACCCACCAGTGCCATCAGGAAACCGAGCGGCTGCGCCATCTGCCGCCCAGCCTCGTTCATGCCCCGGCTGCCGTCGGTCACCATCAACTGTGGCACCGACTCGTCCTTCTTCACCGTCATCGTTGCGCGTACCGCCGCCTCAAGAGCGACGTTGAGCGCCGCCTGCGCGCGTCCCTCGTCCACTCCCGGCTTCGCCCGCGCCATGATCTGCATCCACCACACCCGATCGCTCGCGAGCAGCGACGCCTGGTTGCGATACGGGAACACTACCGGCTGCACGCTGAACGGCATAATGATTTCGGGCGACATCATGGTCCCCTTCGCGCCCGTGAACCCTGCCGGATTCACTCCGACAATCGTTACGTTCACCAGGTTCACCAGAATCGTCTTCCCAATCACCGATGCCGAACGATTGAACCGCCGCGCCCAGTACCCATCGCTGATCACCGCCACCGGAGACGCGCCCACCTTGTCGTCTCCCGCTCCCAGCGCACGCCCCAGCTGCGGCTGCACCTCCATTTGCTCGTAGAAGTTCCCTGAAACCAGATCCCCCTGCACCACTTCAGCTTCGCCATTCACCGTTACGTTCAGCCGTCCAACGTTTTTGAACGCGAACAGATCGGAGAGCGCGCGATTCTCTTTCTTCATCTGCTCGTAGACCGGATAGGAAAACGAAGTGCATATCACCCCATCCTGCGTTTGATTCCAGTCGCCCCAGGTGCTATGCACCGCGCTGTTCTTTCCCGAACGCCACGCGAACAACCGCAGCTCCTGCGCATGGGGCACATGCAACCGATCCAGCAGCACATGCTTCGCAATCGAGAAGATCGCCGTGTTCGCCCCGATCCCCAGCGCCAGCGACCCGATCGCCACCGCCGCAAATCCAGGACTCTTCCGCAGCATGCGCAACGCGTAGCCCAGATCGCGCCGCATATTTTCGACCCACAACACGCCCTCACGCTCCCGCACCGTCTCTCGCACCTGAGTCACCCCTCCAAAATCCCGCAGCGCCGCTTTCCACGCCTCATCGGCTGCCATCCCGCGCCGCTGATTCTCCTCCGCCGCCATCTCCAGATGCGCGCGCAGTTCCTCATCCAGCTCCCCATCGAGCTTGCGCCTCCGCAACATTGCCGCCACGCGCCTGATCATCGCCATCATTCGAGTTCCCTCTACCCGATCGCCTTTTCCCTGCTCCCTAATTCCTGCCCTTTTCACTCCCGAAGCGCCTCAACCGGATTCACCGAAGCCGCTACCAGCGCAGGCCGCAGCGTCGCAATGGCCACCGGAATCAACAGCGCCGCAATGGCCGCCCCATACATCGCCGGATCATTCGGCTGCACGCCATACAGCTGGCTGCGCAACAACTGCGTCAACGCCAGGGACGCGCAGGTTCCCCCTCCCAGTCCAATCGCCGCCGTCACCAGCGCCCGCTTCACAAACAGCGCGGCAATCTTGCCCCGCGTGGCCCCCAGCGCCATCCGCACGCCAATCTCCTGCGTCCGTTGCGCCACAAAATACGCCACCACTCCGTAGATCCCCACGCACGCCAGCAACAACGCGATTCCAGCCAACGCTGCCACCACGGTCACGTGTAACCGCGGCTGCGCCACCGCATGGTTGAGCAGCTCATCCATGGTCGCCACATCTCCGACGGCCCGCTGCGGATCCACGGCCTCCACCTGTTTTCGAATCGCGCTCACCAGCTGTTCCGGATCCCGCTGCGACCGCACCACGAAATAACGTCCGGCCACCCCGCCATTGCCGTCCGCGGGCCAGTACACCTCCGGCCCCGGCGGGCTCGCAATCGCTCCTGCGGTCCCACGCAGATTCGCAATCACACCGACAATCTCATGCGGCGTGTTGTTCACCAGCAAGTGCCGCCCCAGCGGATTCCCGCCCGGCAGGTACTCCTGCACCAGTTCCTGATTCACCATCACTGGAATGTTCTTCTCTCGGGAGTCCTCCGCAGTCAGTGCGCGCCCGGCCAGCAAAGGCACGCCCATCGCACCCAGGAAATTCCCCTCGACATTTCTGTCTTCCGCATTGATGGCCGGCTGATTCCCCATCCGCGGCAGCCAGTCCGCATCGAAATTGCTGCGCAGGTGCCAGTCCACCGTCGGCAGCGCATCCATCTGCCCCACCGCCTGCACGCCCGGCAAATTCTCCAGCCTTCTCTGCACCTCGCCGAAAAAGTTCCGGATGCCCGCGTCTTTGGTATCCCATGGCACCTTCACTGAAACCGTCAGCACGTGTTCCGGCACAAATCCCAGCGGATTCGTCAACAGATGCCACAGCGACTTCGCCATCAGCGCTGCACCCACCAGCAGAATCAGCGACAGCCCCACCTGGACCGACACCAGCGCGCTGCGCAATTTGTGCCCCGATCCTCCCACCCGCGCCTCGCCCTGCTTCATCGTCGTGTTCAGTTCCACGCGCCGGCTCTCCAGCACGGGAGCGACCCCGAACGCGATCCCGGTCCCCAGCGCGATCACAAGCGCCACCAGCACCACCGGCCAGTTCATCTCCACCGTTCCTGGAACGCCGAGCTTTCCCGGCAGCTTCGCCGCCACACCGCGAATCAGCACAAAGGCCGCAGCTACTCCGGCGCCGCCGCCTGCCAGACCCAGTACGACACTCTCGGTCAGATACTGCATCGCAATCCGCCCTGCCGAAGCGCCCAGCGCCCGCCGCAGCGCCACCTCCCGCTGCCGCGCCGTCGCGCGCGACAACAGCAGGTTGGCCACATTGATGCACGCAATCAGCAGCAGCAGCGCCGCCGCCACCACCAGTGCCAGCAGCGCCGGCCGCATCGTCCCATAGCGGCTCTCGCGCAAAGTCTGGCTCGTGAACCTCCACAGCCCGTCGGTGTGCGGATACTCCGCGCGCAACTGTTCCCCGATGCGATCCAGATCGGCCTGCGCCGTCTCCAGCGTCACTCCAGGGCGCAGCCGCCCGAACACATTGATGAACCGCGCTCCCTCGCCCCGATAACTCTTCCAGTCCGCTGCGGCAAATTGCGCGTCATGCCAAAGATCCACTCCCGACGGCATGTTGAACTCGGCCGGCATCACCCCAACAATCGTGACCGCCCTCCCATCCAGCCGGATCTGCTCCCGAATCACACTCCGATCGCCGCCGAAAATCTTCTGCCATCCGCTGTAGCTCAGCACCGCCGTCTCCGGCGCATTCGGCTCATCGTCCTGCGAACCATACACTCGTCCCAGCAGTGGACGTACCCCCGCCACGTTCCAGAACTCCCCGTTCGTCCCGACTGCCTCCACCGCCACCGGCAATTGGCGGCCGGCAATCAGTGTCGGGTGATCGAAGAAGAAAAAGCCAAGGCTCTCGAACGACCGATTCCGCGCCTTCACATCGAAGAACCGCGGCGCTCCCATTAGCCCTCCGGTCGACACTCCCTGAATCCGCGCGTCATGCAGGGCCAATATCTTTTCCGCGTCGGGATAAGGCAGGGCCCGCATCAGCGTCGAGTACACCACCGTGAACATCGCCGTCGTCGCACCAATTCCCAGCGCCAGCGTCAGCACCACCACCGCCGCAAACCCCGGCGACTTCTTCATCTGTCGCATCGCATAGAGAACATCGCGCCGCAGATTCTCCGCCCACAACAAACCCTCGCGCTCCCGCACCGTCTCTCGTACCTGCGTCACGCCCCCAAAATCCCTGAGCGCCGCCTCCCGTGCCTCAATCTCACTCATTCCCCGGCGCCGATGATCCTCGGTCGCCATCTCCAGATGCGCGCGCAGCTCAGTGTCCAGCTCCCCGTCCAACCTGCGCCGCCGAAACATCGCCCACATTCGGCCGATTCCCAGGCCCATCCGACGCCCCTTTCCCAGGTACCCGCTTGTTGCCCGTTTCCCGTTGCCGCTGCCTTTCCTATTGACTATTGGCTATTGGCTACTGGCTACTGGCTATTCGCCGCCTTCAAAAACCGGGCCACCGTCGCAGCCACTCGCTCCCAGCTCTCGGTTTCTCTTGCAATCTGCGCCTGCCCCGCCTTCGTCAACGCGTAATACCGCGCCTTGCGCCCGTTCTCGCTCGTCCCCCACTCCGCCCGAATCCAACCCCGCTGCCGCAATCGCAACAGCGCCGGATAAATCGTCCCCTGATTGAGCCTCAGTGACTGTTCGCTGATCTGCTCGATCCGCCGCGCGATGCCGTATCCGTGCTGCGGCCCCATCGACTCCAGCGTCTTCAGCACCATCAGGTCCAGCGTGCCCTGCAGCATCTGCCCGCCCGCCTCGCCGGCGCTGGGGCGGAGAAAGTCTTGATCCTCCACATCTCCTCCTGTTGGAGTTCTACAGATACGCCATCGCCCAGTAGATTGTCAACAGGAAGCCAGATTTCTGGCGGGATAGGATTCAGCATGCGAAGGAGAAGAGCCTGACTCAGCGCCATTCGAATTCCGTATCTTTTTCAACCGTTTGACGCTTTTTGACGTTACCGGCTGCCGCACACTGCCCGGCCTTTATGGAAAATTAACGTCGAGTTCCTGTAATCTGATCGTTGCCCACCATGGGTCGTCTGGAGGTGTGGTTCTTTGGCAGAGGTTCGCATTCAGGAAGGCGAGCCGCTCGAAAATGCATTGCGCCGGTTTAAACGCAAGGTTCAGCAGGAAGACATCATCAAGGAAGTCAAACGTCATTCCTTCTACCTGAAGCCCGGCGAAAAGCGCCGCGTCAAAGAGGCGCTGGCACGAAAGCGGAATCGTAAGAAAGCTCGCAAAGAGCAGGACTAATCACTCACGCCGGTCTGTCCAGGTCCCCAGACTCCGACAGATCTGAGCTTCGCCGGCCACCATCGCCGGCGAAGTGGAGACCAGGCCCTCATGAGCGCCCCGCTCGCGCCGTTGGGTTGGCAGACCGGTAAGTATCTCTTCTGATCTGACTCCGGTCCCTCAGACGGAGGGTTTTCGGCGCTTTCGCCGGTGTACTCTTTCGCCGCAGTTGCAGGCGGCCGACAGTTGCGAGATAGATCCGCACCGAGATGTCGAACCCGGTCCGGACCGCTGCACTCGCTGCTGCCAAACGGGCCCGATCCAATTCAGAAGTACCGCACCGGCCTCATACCGGCGTGTCGCAGCAAGCCGGCGTCTGCTTTTGGCAGCCGCTGGGCGACCCGGACGCGCCAGCCGTTTGGCGTGATTCCGCGGGTGCTTCGGGCAAAGGCGAGGGAAGCGGGATGGATTTCGTCGACAAGGTGCTGAAGTGCGCGGACTGTGGAACCGACTTCGTTTTCACGGCCGGCGAACAACTGTTCTTTTACGACAAGCAGTTCAAGAACGATCCGAAACGTTGCAAGCAATGCAAGGCCAAACGGGCTTCCGGCTCCGGCTCCGCGCGTCCGGAAACGCGCACCATCTGTTCAGAATGCGGAACGGAAACCACCGTTCCCTTCAAGCCCACTCAGGGACGACCGGTCCTCTGCCGTAGCTGTTTCCAGCAGAAAAGGACCATGAGTCAGGCCAGCTAGCCTCTCGAACCGCCTTCGCGGGTCGCTGATGCACCGTTCCCGAACGCTCTCGCGCGAGTTGTGTGCCTCAAGGCCATAATCTGTCTTCCTGTGCGGGAGCCGTCCACACTGTCCCACCCGGTCACCGCCGTTTTCGCTCCAGACGCGAAACAACTCGCCGGAAAGATCCGGCGAGTTGCAGATGACTGAACGCTCGATCCCCGGTCTACTTCGCGACAGCGGGCCTTGCCTTCGATTTCTTCGTCGCCGCCTCAGCAACCACCGGCTCGACCTTCTTCCCCGCTTCCACCCGCTTCTTGTCTTCGTGCGCCACCAGCATCGCCTCGATCTGCCGCAGCAGATCCTGCGTGTTCATCGGCTTCACCAGCACCTTATCCGTATCCGACGTCGTCACCCACTCGGCATCCTTCGGCGGATACGCCGTCAGCATCGCTACCGCCGGCCGGTTCGCCGCCTTCTTCGCCGCTGCCGCGACTTCTTCCCCTGCCGTCTCGCTCTCCATGCGCAGATCGGTGATCACCATGTGGTACTCGTTCGACTTCAGCTTCTGCTTCGCTTCTCGGGCCGACGCCGCCGTCGTGACTTCAAATCCGCTGATCTCGAGCACCGCCTTTAAAGTCAGAAGAATCGCAACGTCGTCATCGACTAAAAGAATGCGTCTTTTCATAAGAACTCCTGGGTCCCACCGCTGGATCGTACACGAAAAAGCCTGACAAACGCTTGAGAGAAGGGATTCCCTGCGGCCTCTGGGCCGGGCCAGCCTCCCCCGTTGATACACTGAGCAACGTGGCAGAATATCACGTCGAAAACTTTGGGTGCCGCGCCAGCCGCGCCGATGGCGAGGCCATTGCCGCCAATCTGCGCCATGGCGGCCTTATTCCTTCCCAACACCTTTCGACGGCAAATGTTGTCATCGTAAACACCTGTAGCGTCACCGCGGAAGCCGATCGCCAGGCCCGCGCCTGGCTCCGCCGCGTTCGCCGCCAGAACCCCCAGGCGCGCGTCATCGTCACTGGCTGTTACGCCCAGCGCGCCCCGGAGGAACTCGCCGGACTCCCCCAAGTCGACGCCGTCATCGGCAACAGCCATAAAGCCCTCGTTCCCGAAATAGCGCTCAATTTCGCCGCTGAGAATAACCCAGTCATCCCGACCGACCCTTCGGACAACGTGGCGACGGCTTTTTGGCGCAACAGTCAATTCAAACGGGAGTCGAATGGGCCTGCGAATGGGCCTGCTTTTGTTCCGCTCGCCGCGATCGTCCCGAAGGTCCTCCACGACGATGCCTTCGCGCACACCGAACTGGCCGCGCTTCCCTTCGCGCCCGACGCGCGCCAGACCCGCCCCAACCTCAAAGTCCAGGACGGATGCGGCAATCGCTGCTCCTTCTGCATCATCCCCACCACCCGCGGCCATTCGCGCTCCGTCCCCCTCGCCACCTGCCTCGACAACGTTCGCCGCTTCGTCGACAACGATGGCAAAGAGCTGGTCTTGTCCGGCATCAACCTCGGCCGCTGGGGCCGTGACCTCCAACCCGCTCAGCGCTTCGAAGACCTGGTCGCCGCCATTCTGACCCGGACTTCTCTCCCCCGCCTCCGCCTCAGTTCCATCGAGCCAATGGACTGGTCCGCTGACTTACTCGCCCTCTACCGCGAATACGCAGTGACCGATCCTGAAGCCGATGAAGTTTCAAACGGACGCGATTCGCTGAACGCTGGACGCCGAACGCCGAACGCTGTCCTGGTGAACGCCGAACGCGGAACGCCGAACGCCGTTCGGCACCCTGCACCCTGTGGCCTGCACCCTCGTTTGGCGCGGCACACCCATCTCCCGCTTCAGTCCGGCTCCGACACCATCCTCCGCCGCATGTATCGCCGCTATCGTCCCTGGCACTATGCCGGAAAGCTCGCTGCCATTCGCGCACTCCTCCCGGACGCCGCCATCGGCGCCGACATCATGATCGGATTCCCTGGCGAAACCGACGCCCTCTTTCAGGAAAGCTACGACTTTATCGCCACGCAGCCCTTCACCTATCTCCACCTCTTTCCCTTCTCCGCCCGCCCGGGCACACCAGCCTGGGAGCTCCACCGCCAGAACCCCGTCCCCGCGCGCGCCGTGCAGGAGCGCATGGCCGCTCTGCGTGAACTCATCGCCGTGAAGTCCCGCGTCTT
>DASZYN010000412.1:0-7772 GCA_035545435.1 Acidobacteriaceae bacterium
CGACGCCGAGCAGGCGGAAGGGAATCAGAAGCAGCCAAACAATGGGATACGCGATCAGCGCCAGAAGCGCCAGGGGCCAGCAGAGGAACAGCAGAATGCAGAAGAGAAGGAATTTGATCATCGCGATGCCTCACTTCCCACGACAGTATTACGCAGAAGCTAGAAAAGAGGTTCCCGCATCGCTCGGCCGAGCTTCAGACGCCTCTGAACGCCGATCGCCGACCACGGAACGCCGATGGCCGACAACGGAACGCCGATGGCCGACAACGGAACGCTGATCTCTGACCACTGAACGCTGCATCTACGGCATGTGAAGACCGAGAGCGTTGAGAATAGCCCGGTCGGGGGTCGTGACTCCGTTCTCTTTGGTCACGACACTGAATCCGCCCTGATAGTCCCACATGGCCCAGCCAATGTGGTTCTTTTCCATCGCAGTGCGCATGTCATGGAGCCACTGGGCGCGGGCCGCCGGCGGAGCAAACTCCCGGAAGACGCCAAACTCGCCGCAATAGACCGGCGCATGGTGAAGGGCCGACCACTTGGCCGCGAATTCGATCGAGTTCTCCACGCGCGCGGCGTCCCAGCGATTCTCCCCGTACTCGTCGAGGAAGTACTGGCCGGCAAGGTCGGGTTCCTGATTCAGTTTGGGCGCGATGTTCTCAGGAGTTGAAGGATAGGGAATAGCGCGCTCGGGACGGACTTCCGGGTTGGTCCATGTTGCCCCCTGATGGGTGAAGGGGAAGGGTTCGTAATCATGGAAGGTGTAAATGACATTGTCATCGGCAAGAGTCTCGGTCGCCAGGAGATCGGGCAAGCCCGACCAGTGCGCGCCGGAGGCGATGATCGTGTTGTCAGGGGCGACTTGCCGAATCGCCTGCACCACCTGGGCCTCGATGCCGTGCCAGCGCCACGGGTCCTGCTGCTCCGACTCGTTCATGATCTCGAAGAAGACGTGCTCTGGATCGGCGGCGGCGTAATGCCCGGCCAACGCACGCCAAAGTTCCACGAAGTTGCCAATGCCGCCGGCTCCCTGGAACAGCTCGGCTTTGAACTGGCTGGTGGGGTGAACGTCGATGATGACCGAGAGATGATTGTCGAGCATCGTCTTGACGACCCGGTCCAGTGCCTCCATGAAGCCGGTGGAGTGATGCACATCGCGCTGGGTGTAGAACCAGGTCATGAGCTGGTCCCCGTCAATAGAGAGGCGGCAGTGATCGAAGCCCATTTTGGCGATGAGGGCGATGTCGTCAGCGGTGGTGAAGCTCCTCAGGCGCTGAGGCGAATAGTCGCTCGCCTGGGCGAACCACATGCTGGTGTTGATGCCGTGCTGGAGATGCGCCGCGCGCTCGAACGCTGTCGATGTCCGGGGATTCTGTGCGGAGGCGAGAAGCGGCAGGAACAGGGAGACGACGAGGGCAGCGAAGCAGCGCGGACGAATTCGCATGAGCGCAGTGTAATCCCGCTTCCACGAGGGAAGGTGGCGTTGCGGCTGCGCTATGCTGACGTTTGACAAACCGAAGTCACAAGCCGGATCCGAACGCGGCGCACAACCCTGGCTCGCGGCCGGCGGGCGCGGTCGATGAGGCCACCTCGGCGGCGCTGGTGCGGGAGATGTTCGACCGCATCGCTCCTCGCTATGACCTGCTGAACCATGTCCTCTCCTGCAACGTGGACCGGACGTGGTGGTGGCGGACGGCACGGACCTTCCGGCACATTTTGGAGCGGCCCGACGCGAAGGTGCTCGATATTTGTTGCGGTACCGGCGACATGACACGGGCTCTGCTGCGGCGCAGGCCCGGCGGAAACGAAAAACAACCGGCGGAGCCGGTCATCGCCGCGGATTTCTCCGAAAAGATGCTGGCGCTGGCGCGAGTCAAGCTTGCCGGGCGCCAGGTCTCCATCCAGTCGGTGGATGCGATGCGGATGCCGTTCGCGGATGGGTCGCTCGATCTGATCACCACCGCGTTTGGGTTTCGTAATTTGCCGAACTACAAAGCCGGCCTCGAAGAGTTCCTGCGCGTACTCAAGCCGGGCGGCGAGGTCGGGATCCTGGACTGCAGCCGGCCCGGCGGTGTCCTCGGCAAGGGGTTTGGATTCTACTTCCGGCACGTGCTGCCGGCGATTGGAGCGCGCATTTCCGGCGATGCCGTCGCGTATGGATACCTGCCCAGTTCGGTGGAGGGCTTTCCGCCGCCGCCCGCGATGGTGGAGCTGATGCGCAGCGTGGGATTTGTCGACGTGCAGTGGACGCCGTACACGTTTGGAATCGCGGGACTGTGGCGGGGAAGAAAGCCGCCTGGCTTTCAGTCATCACCTCTCAGCGTTCAGGTAGGCTGAGAACTGCATGATGTCGAGCGCGGCCTTGACGAAACAAACGCACGCCCGCGCGGAGAAGCGATGGGTGTCGCTGGTCTCCGTGATGGCCGCCTGCGCGATGACGGTGCTGAAGGCGGCGGTCGGAATCATGACCGGAAGCCTGGGTGTGCTGTCCGATGCCGCGCATTCAGGTCTGGACCTCGTGGGCGCGCTCATGACCTTCCTGTCGGTGCGGGTAAGCGACAAGCCGGCGGACTGGAACCATCCTTACGGCCACGCCAAGATCGAAAACATTTCGGCATTTATCGAGACCGGACTCATGGCCGCCTCGGCGTTGTGGTTTTCCGGTGAAGCCATCAGCCGCATGTTCTTTCATCCCGTGTCGCTGCGATATTCCTGGTGGCCCTTCGCCGTCCTGGTAATCTCCATGGGGGTGGATCTGTGGCGCTCGGCGCAGCTGAGGCGGGTGGCAAAGCAACACCAAAGCGCCGCGCTCGAGGCCGATGCGCTGCATTTCGCCTCCGACATCTGGACCAGCGTGGCGGTCGTGCTGGGGCTGGCAGCCTCGTGGGTGGGGGTGGTGCACCATGTGGGATGGCTGCGGTTTGCCGATCCCGCGGCCGCCCTGGTGGTATCTGCGATGATCCTGGTCTTCGGATGGCGGCTGGCCTGGCGCGCGGTCGCAGCCCTCACGGATCAGATTTCGCCCGAACTGCACACGAAGATGATCGATGCGGTGCGCGAGACCGACGGAGTGCTGGGCATCGATCAGGCGCGAGTGCGGAAATCGGGAAATCACTATTTTGCCGATCTCACATTGTCCCTGCCGCGCCAGCTCACCTTTCAGAGCACAGAAGAGCTGGTGGAGAGAGCGACCGGGGCGGTGCAGCGCGTCCTGCCCGGCGCCGATGTGGTGATTCACACGGTGCCCCGCTCGACGCTGGCCGAGAGCATGTTCGACAAAGTGCGCGGAGTAGCGGCCCGTAACAATGCGCTGCTGCACGATGTGAGCATTGAGTCGTTCGCTGACGGGCTGCACGTGGAACAGCACATCGAGGTGAACGAGACCATGTCCCTGATCGATGCCCACCATTTTGTGCGTGGGATCGAAGAGGAAATTCGGCGGGAACTGCCCCAGGTCAAAGCTGTGCTCACCCACATCGAAAGCGAGCCCGCCACCATCGAGGCTCCGGTCGTGGTGGAGCGGGATCGCCGCATCGAGCGCCTGTTGCGCGATGCAGCCGCCAATGTGCCGGAGATCGTGGATATTCACGACGTCAGTGTGGACCGGCTGGGCGAGCACCTCCACGTAACCTGCCACTGCACGCTTCCCGACGCGATGGAGATGCGGCGCGTGCATGATCGCATCACAGAGGTCGAGCATCGTTTTAAGCTGGATTGTCCGGAGGTGGACCGGCTGCTGATTCACCCCGAGCCCGCTTCGGACAACCGGCATCCGCAGTGAGGAGGTTGTTGTGATCGCCAGCGCAGTCTGGAAACACGATGAGCAGTATGAGGGAAAGACGCAGAGCGGCCACGCGATCCTGATGGATGCGACGGCGGAGCACACCGCGGGTCCGAGCCCGATGGAACTGGTCTTGACCGCGCTGTGCGGATGCACCTCCGTCGACGTGGTGAGCATCCTGCAGAAGAAACGCGAGCCGCTGGAAGGCCTGACCGTGAGCGCGGAGGCCGAACAGGCCCCGGCGCCGCCGCGCACCTTCACGAAGATTCATTTGACCTATCGGATCAGAGGCAAGGTAAGCCGGAAGGCTGCCGAGGATGCAGTGTCGCTTTCAAAGAACAAATACTGCTCGGTTTCGAAGATGTTGGAGAAGGCGGCGACGATCGACTACTCGATCGAGATCGAATCATGACGGGATTTTTCCGGTTCGTGCTGTTGCTGTTGCTGCTGGTCGTGGTCGCGATGACCTCGGCGATCCTGACGATGCATTTCGCTATCCACGGGGCCGAGGTATCGATCCCCGATTTCAAAGGGATGACCATGGCCGACGCCGGGCAGCGGGCATCGGCACAGGGCCTCACGCTGCAGGTGGAGAGCCACCTCTACTCGACCGGCGTGCCGCTGGGGCGCGTCGCCAGCCAGTCGCCGGAGCCGGGAACCCTGGTGCGCCGCGGGTGGCGGGTGTGGCTGACCGAAAGCCTCGGCCCGCAAAAGCTGGCGATTCCGGATGTGAAGGGCAAGGATCAGCGGTTTGCGACGATCGCCATCCGGAGAGCGGGATTCCAGGTCGGCAACGTGGCGGAGATCCCATGGACGGGAGCCCAGCCAGGAACGGTGATTGCCCAAAGCCCGGATGCCAATGCGGCAGGTGTGGAGAGCCCTACGATGAATCTGCTGGTGGCCGCGGAGCCTGGGCCAGGCACACCCGAGTCGAGCGGCTTTGTCATGCCGAACTTTGAAGGGCAGTTGTTCACCGCGGCAGCGCTTGCGGTCACGCGAATCGGGCTGAAGCTCGGCCCGGTAAGGGAACAGGACATGCATGGGGTTGCCGCGGGGCCGGCAGGGCCGGTCGTTCCGCCCGGGACCGTCGTCGGGCAGTCCCCGGCAGCCGGCGACCGCGTGGATGCCACCATGACGATTCAGCTGACGGTGGCGAAGTAGACTGACAGTTCGCTGGTCTCAGATCACAGAGTCCGCGCAGAGAGAATGGTGCGCATGAAAGAACTGGATCGTTGGGTGGTGGCGGCCGCCTTGGCTGCCGGCGCCGTGGGGCTGGCCGCGCAAACGGCAGCGACGTTGCCGATGGCGCCAGGTGCGCAGGTTACGACACTCTCCGCGCAGCCGGGCACATGGTCGGAGCCAGGCGTTGCCGTGAATCCGCGCAATCCGCAACAGGTCCTGGCGGTATTCCAGTATGTAGCGCAGGCGGGCTACTCGAACGACGCGGGACGCACGTGGAAGCTGGCCCAGGGCGTGGCGGCTGCGAACTACAGGATGTCCGGTGACGTTTCAGCAACCTTTGACGATCACGGTCATGCACTCATTTGCTTCATCTCGTTCGACAAGCTGGGTACCGTCAACTACTGGGCACATGGGGCCACGCGCAACGGCATCTTTGTGCGCAGGTCTCTCGACGGCGGCGCGACCTGGGAGCCGCAGTTGCGCACCGTGGTAGCGCAGCCCACCACGCCCGGAATCCCGTTTGAAGACAAGCCCTACATCGTCGCGGACACAGGGGAAAAGAGCCCGTATAAGGGCAACCTCTATATCGGCTGGACCCGCTGGACGCTGACCGATTCCCGGATGCTGTTCTCGCGCTCAACCGATGACGGCGTGAGCTGGTCGAATCCACAGGAGATCGCGCAGGTCCGCGGGCTGCCGCGCGACGACAACGGAGCGCTGGAAGGATTCGACGGGGCGGTGGGTCCGGACGGCGTCCTGTATGCCGTATGGGCCGTGACCGATCACATCGTGTTCACCGAGTCCGACGATGGCGGAAAGACCTTCGCGAAGACACGCAACATCGCGCATACGGCGCCGACAATGTTCGCGCTGGCGGGGATGGAGCGGGCAAACGGATTTCCGCAAATTGCTGTCGATTCGCGCACAGGTCCTGGCGGCGGCGCAATCTACGTGACGTGGAGCGACTACCGCAACGGCGATCTCGACGTGTTTTGCATCGTATCCCGCGATCACGGGCGTACCTGGAGCGCGCCCGTACGAGTGAACAACGATCCGGTTCACGATGGAGCGGATCAATTTTTCCAGTGGCTGGCCGTCGATCCCGTCTCGGGCGCGGTCAATGTAGCGTTTTACGATCGCCGGGCAGATGCCGCGGACAAGCTGCAAGGGATGGCCCTGGCTCGGTCCACCGATGGAGGCGCAACCTTCAGGAATTACGCCTGGACGAAGACGCCGTTCGATCCGGCCGGCGTCTTTATGGGCGACTACATCGGGCTGGCGGCATCGGGGGGACGCGTGTACGGGGCCTGGACCACGCGGACTGGAAAGGAGCAGAAAACCAGCGTGGAGCTGGGTGTCGCAGATTTTGGCAATGAGCAAGGGCGATTAGTTCAGGCCCCTGACAAGTTTTCGCAGTAAACGCTTTCCCATCCGCTATCTGTCGAGTAGAATGGCGCTTTGCTCCCACCGTCTTTTCCGCGGGAGCGTGTGACGCGATGCTCGATCTGCTGAAGTCCGAAGTGCTCGAAGCGAACCTCGAACTGGTTCGCCGGGGGCTGGTTCTTTACACCTTCGGCAACGCCAGCGGCATCGATCGCGAGCAGCGATTGGTGGTCATTAAGCCCAGCGGCGTCGCCTACGACAAGTTGACTCCCGACGATATGGTGGTGAGCGATCTGAACGGGAAGATTGTGGGCGGAAAGCTGAAACCGTCGTCCGACCTGGACACGCACCTCGAACTGTATCGGGAGTTTCCCGCCATCGGCGGCGTCGTCCATACCCACTCGGAATTCGCGACCGCATGGGCGCAGGCGGGCCGCGAGATTCCGGCGTTCGGAACGACGCACGCAGACTATTTTCACGGACCGGTACCCGTGACAGAGCCTTTGCGCGATGACGAAGTCGGCGACGACTATGTGCTGAACACCGGCAAGGCGATCGTGCGGCGGTTTCGCGGGCTCGATCCGATTGCGGTGCCGGGAGTTCTCGTGGCGGGGCACGCGCCGTTCGCCTGGGGCAAGAACGCGCTCGATGCCGCGTATCATGCGGTTGTGCTCGAAGCAGTGGCACGCATGGCCTTCTACACGACCACCCTCAACCCGGACGGCAAAGGGATTTCGCAGGCCTTGCTGGACCGGCACCATTACCGCAAGCATGGGGCGAAAGCCACGTACGGACAGAGAAGTTAACGAATTCCTTTAACCTGGAAACAGACCCCCATCGGTTTCCCGAACGCATGGCATACGAGGGTCCTGAAGCATGTCCTTCGCACCGTTCACCGTCGCGGCAGTGCTTTTCCAGGCGCAATCGCTGGTTCATCTGAGCGGCGTCGACATCGCCGTCATCGCGATCTACTTCGCGATGGTCATCTACATCGGCTTCTACCTCAAAGGCGCCGCCAACACCAGCGAAGACTTCTTCATGGCCGGCCGCGAGATGACAGCCTGGATCGCAGGTCTGGCCTTCGTTTCGGCCAACCTCGGATCGCTTGAGCTGATGGGCTGGGCCGGCTCCGCCTATCAGTACGGCATTCTGGCGACCCACTGGTACTGGATCGGCGCGATTCCCGCCATGCTGTTCCTCGGCATCGTCATGATGCCGTTCTATTACATCTCGAAGACCCACTCGGTGCCCGGCTATCTCCACCTGCGCTATGGCGATGGCGCGCGCGGCCTGTCCGCGGTGTGCTTCGCCTTCATGACCGTGCTGATGAGCGGCATCAACATGTACTCCATGGCCCTGGTCATGAAGGTGGTGCTCGGCTGGGATCTGAACTTCTCCATCTGGGTCTCCTCCATCACCGTCGCGG
>DASZYN010000413.1:0-4933 GCA_035545435.1 Acidobacteriaceae bacterium
CGAAATGACCATGCACTATGGCCTGTTGCCGCGTGCGAATCGTGGCATCTTTGCCGTCAATGAGCTACCGGACCTCGCTGGAAAGATTCAGGTGGCTCTGTTCAACATCATGCAGGAAGGCGATGTCCAGATTAAGGGTTATCCCGTGCGGCTCGAACTCGATGTGGCCCTGGTCTTCAGCGCCAATCCGGAGGATTACACGGCCCGCGGAAAGATCGTGACGCCCCTCAAAGACCGAATCGGCTCGGAAATTCGTACCCACTATCCCGAAACGCTGGAAGAGGGAATTGCGATTACAACCCAGGAGGCATGGACCGAACGGGAACAGAGCGATGCTGTGGTCCCCCACTACCTGCGCGAGGTGATCGAGCAGGTGGCATTCACAGCCCGCGAAGACAAGAAGGTCGACAAGCGCAGCGGTGTAAGTCAGAGGCTTCCGATCTCCACTTTGGAACTGGCAGTCAGTAATGCCGAACGCCGGGCTCTGCTGCATAGCGAGACTCGCGTTGTCCCTCGGGTCGGTGATTTGTACACCGCGCTGCCCGGAATCACCGGCAAGCTGGAACTGGAATACGAAGGCGAAATGAAAGGGGCGGACACGGTCGTGCGAGACATCGTGCGCGCGGCCATTGGCAAGGTCTTCGACCGGTACTTCCGCGATGTGAACACGCAACAGATCGAACAGTGGTTCAACCTGGGCGGGTCCGTAAAGATCTCCGACGCGCAGGCGGCGAAGGTCAGTTTCGAAGAGTTGAAGCAGATTCAGGGGCTGCTCGAAAAGCTGGCTCCGTTGGGCGTGAAAGCGAGCGATGCACCCGAATTTGTGACGGCGGCCGCTGAGTTTCTTCTGGAAGGAATGTGTTCGCATCGACGGATCAGCCGGAACGAGGAGCGTAGCTTCAGCGCCCAGAAAAAGACGCCAGACCGGCCCGAGCGGATGGAAAGGGCCGATCCGGAACGTGAGTACGAGCAGTGGCAAACCAGGCGATCGAGACGAGGAAGTTTTAACTAGCCATTCGCGGCTTCAGGTCTTGCGATGAAAAGCGTTCGGTACACAAAATTCACAGGGGATCTGGCGAGCGAGATGAGCATGGAGGACCTGCTCAAGGCGCTCTCCGATTACCTGCTGGACTCCGGATTTCAAAATCCATTTGCCGAGTTTCAGGACCTCGATCAGACCATGGAGGATCTGCGCGAAGCGCTGCGCCGCGCGCTGGAGCAGGGAGATGCCTTCGACGAGAGCATCCAGCAGAAGATCGATCAGATGTCTGCCGAGGGTAAGCTGGATGAACTCGTCGATAAGCTGATCGACCGGCTGGAGCGGGAAAATTACATTTCGACGACGACGTCGCAGCAGCAGGGGCAAACAACACAACAAGCCGGGCAGATGGGCGCCGCGAACGATGCGCGATTCGAGGTGACGGATAAGAGCCTCGACTTCCTGGGATACAAAACACTGCGCGATCTGCTCGGATCGCTTGGCAAGTCGAATTTCGGACGTCACGATACGCGGCATTGGGCGACCGGTGTGGAAACAAGCGGCGGGTCTCAGCCATATCAGTTTGGAGACACCCTGAATCTGGATGGACCGGCAACCCTCAAGAGCGCGATCGCGCGCGAGGGGCTTACGCTCCCGCTGAATCTGGAGTACAGCGATCTGCAGGTGCATCAGAGCGAGTATCAAAGCTCGTGCGCAACCGTGGTGATGCTCGATTGCTCGCACTCGATGATCCTGTACGGTGAAGACCGCTTTACGCCGGCCAAGAAAGTTGCCATGGCCATGGCGCACCTGATCCGCACCCAATATCCAGGAGACACGTTGTCCCTCGTGCTCTTCCACGACTCCGCCGAAGAATTGCCGGTTTCACAGTTGGCGCGTGTGAAGGTCGGCCCCTACTACACCAACACCCGCGAGGGTTTGCGCATGTCCCAGCGCATTCTCTCCCGGCAGCGGAAAGACATGAAGCAGATTGTGATGATCACCGATGGCAAGCCTTCGGCACTGACCCTGCCCGATGGTCGGATCTACAAAAACGCCTTCGGCCTCGATCCCCTGGTGGTCAGCGAGACGCTGGAAGAAGTGGCCCGCTGCAAGCGGCAAAACATCATGATCAATACCTTCATGCTGGCGTCGGATTTCGGGCTGGTTCAGTTTGTGCAGAAGGTCTCCCAGATGTGCCGGGGAAAAGCCTACTTCACCACGCCGGAAACCCTGGGCGAGTATCTCCTCATGGATTTCATGCAGCGGCGGATGAAGACCATTCACTAGCCCGCCTGCGGTCAGCGGTCGGCCGCAGCCGGAACATAGCGCACGTGGAACCCGCGGGGCGAAGGATGAAACCCCGCGTCGAGAAGAAACGATGCGAGGAAATGCTCGTGAACGGGTCGTCCCGCAATTGCGTCAATCAGAAGGCCGCCATGGTGCCGCGTTTCCGGCGCCTGTAACAGTTCCTGAGCAATCGTGCCAAGAAATTGCGCCAGATCGCGGGCGGCGGCACTGCGGTCGGGTTCATCCGCGGGCAGAATCACCTGCAGCGCGGGATTGTTGCGCCGCAGATACGCGACAAGTTGGCCATTGCGCAAAATGACATTCGCTCCAACACTGCGGGTCAGAACGGCAGCATTGTCGGATGCCGCAGAGTCTGGAACAGGCCAGCGCAGAATACTGCCCCAGGGGCTCGCAGGGTCAGAGGCAGCCAGCAAAATCATCTCGGGTTGCTCGGGCGTCGACGCGCGCAGCGACCGGAGCAGTTCCACCGCAGCCGGCTGACCGAACTGAGCGCCTCCTAAACCTGCGACAAAATAGCCGCGACGGATTTTGCCCTGCCCTTCAAGAGCCTTGAGAACCTCATAGATCGCGGAGAAGCCGCCGGGGACCCCTTCCTGAGCGGCCGTTTCGCGGGTGACAATTCCGTATCGCTGGAGCAGTTGCTGAGCGATCGCATGCGACCACGCGGTCTGCTGCGCCGGCGTGGAGCGGTCAGGACGAGGTACCAGAGTCCAGCGGCCCTGCGCCGCCGGAGGCGTGGTGCGGCGGGATCGGAACGCAGGCTGATTGTGGACGCGTTTGCTGGTCCGCGACGTCTCAGGCCTGGCGATGAACGCGCGCAGGGCATGGAGCGTATCGTTCGTAATCAGCCCGCGCCAGACCAGAGACCACAGCGCATCGACGCTCTCCCCGGGGTAGCCACCGCCGGTCGCTTCATGGAGATCCGAGAAAAAGGTTGCGCCCGACCGCGCAAGGAAATCGAGAATCGCCTGTTCGCGAGGCGAAAGCGGCTCGCTGGGTGCGCTCTGTGGCGGCAACAGTGACGTGATTCGATCAGCAAGATAAAGTGCAATGCGCCCGTCCCGTTCCCCGATGCTGTCGACGCCGCACCAGACGATTTCTCCTGCGGCGATCAATGTGTCCAGGTCCGCGGGCGAATAACGCCCGAGGCGTGCCGGCAGCAGCTGGGATTCGAGGAGAGACGCGGAAAGAGGCGTGCCCTGTAGCGACTCGATCGTGTCGAGCAGAGCATCGAGGCCTCGGCGCTTTTGCAGAACGCCCTGCCAATGAGTTTCAAACCGAGCAAAAATGTGCGGGTCCGCGGGTTCGATCTGCTTTCGTAACCGTGCCAGTGACTTGTTGCGGATCAGGCGCAGCGATTCAGCGTCGCAGTACTCGCGCCCCGCCGCCTGAGGGCGAAATCCTCCCTCCAGAACCCGGCCGCTGTGAACAAGAGTTCGGAGCGTAGCTTCGACCGGTGCTGTGTCCAGTCCGAATCGCGCGGCCGCCTCGCGCGCAGTGAAAGGCCCATGTGTGCGGGCGTAGCGGCGGACGATTTCGAGAACAGCCTGCTCCACCGGCGCTAAAAGAGATTTTGGAATTCCGTCCGGGAGCTTCAGACCGAGTGCGTCACGATAACGAGCGGCATCCTCGACGGCAATGTAGCGCGCCTGTCCGCCAATCCTGGCCGAAAGGATGCGGCGTGCGGCCACCAGAGAATTCAGGGACTTGAGAAGGTCCGGAGTCGACACACGCTGGGCGATTTCGTCGCGCGACAGGTCGCCCAGGCGAAGCAACAGATCGTGCAACCCATCCGCCGTGCGGACCCGCTGATTTTCGCCGAGCAGTTGCAGGTTCGCTTCGACCTCCGCGAGAGCCACGGGGTCGAGCAGTTCGCGAAGATCAGCCTCGCCGAGCAGGTCCGCAAGCAGTGACTGATCAATGGAGAGCGCGGCGGCGCGGCGTTCGGCCAGTGGCGCATCCCCATCGTAAATAAAGTTGCCTGTGTAGCCGAAAAGCAGCGATGCCGCGAACGGCGATGCTTTCGTCGTATCGACGACATGCACCTGAATCTCGCGCTCCTGAATGGAGCGCAGCACGTCGAGTAGCGCCGGCATGTCGAAAGCATCACGAAGGCACTCGCGATGAGCCTCAAGGATCATCGGGAATTCGGGATAGCGCGAAGCGATGGCCAGTAGGTCTGCGGCACGCTTGCGCTGCTGCCACAGCGGTGCTCGGATCTGAGGGCGGCGCCGCGGAAGGAGCAGAGCGCGAGCAGAGGCCTCCCGGAATTTTGCTGCGAATAGCGCCGTCGAGCCAAGCTGGTGTATCACCAGGTCCTGCGCGCGATCGGGCTTCGGAAGAAGAAGCATGGGGTCGGGAGCGGCATCGGTGTCGGGAAACCGCAGGACGAAGCCATCGTCCGTGGACATGGATTCCACGTGAGGGCCGCCGGCTGCGAGGACTTGCGCCGCCGCCGCCATGGCCCAGGGCGTGTGGATCCGATTGCCGAACGGAGTCAGGACACAAACACGCCAGTCGCCCAGCTCATCGCGGATGCGCTCGATCACGATGCAGCGGTCATCTGGCACAGTGGCAGTCACATTCTGCTGGTCGCTGAGAAATTGAAGCAGATTCTCAGCTGCCTGGGAGTCAAGATCGTGT
>DASZYN010000414.1:0-2544 GCA_035545435.1 Acidobacteriaceae bacterium
GCACTTTCCGCAGTCGACCGTGCCCGGACACAGTGGCAAGCTCGTCATCGGCAAAGTCGCCGGTGTACCGGTGGCCGTGATGCAGGGACGCGTCCATGCGTATGAGGGATACAACTCGGACGAAGTCGTCTTTCCCATCCGGGTGCTCGCGGCGATGGGCGTGACCCAACTGGTGCTGACGAATGCGGCGGGCGGGATCAATCCCGCATTTCAGCGCGGACAATTGGTCCTGATCGCGGACCACATCAACCTGTCCGGACGGAACCCCATTGCCGGTCCCGCAGATGAGCGCATGGGACCGCGGTTCTTCGACATGAGCGAGGCGTACTCCGGGCGGCTACGGACGGTGGCGCACGAGGCGGGGCATGAGGAGGGCTATCGCCTCGACGAGGGCGTGTATCTGAGCGTGCTCGGCCCAAGCTTCGAGACGCCCGCCGAGATTCGGGCCTTCCGGACGCTGGGCGCGGACCTCATCGGCATGTCGACAGTGCAGGAGACGATCGCAGCACGACAAACGGGGATCGAAGTTCTTGGGATCAGCTGCGTGACGAATCTGGCGTCCGGCCTTGGTGCCGAACCCCTGAGTCACGAAGAGGTCATGGAGACAGGGCGAGCAGTGGAGAAGCAACTGGCCGGGCTGCTAACGAGGTTGATGCCGATGATGGGCGCGGTGTCACAATGACAGCCGCAATCGTTGTCAGAAACCGCGGAACGTCTCATTCGTAAGTGCGGAAGTTAACTTCGACGTCAATTTGCGCGGCAACGGGCTCTCCTTTGTAAGTAGCCGGGCTGAATTTATACTGCCGTACTGCGTCGAGAGCGCCTTGCTGGAGCTCCTTGTTCTCGCCACTCACGATGTGGACGTCAGTTGCGTTCCCGTTCTTATCGACAGTTAAGCCAACGATGATTCTTCCGCTGTATTTATGTTTGCGCGCCTTATCGGAAAATTGCGGATCGGGTGCGTAGTTCAGAATCGGATTACGGAATCCAGCTGGAAAAGGCTTTCGGAAAACCTGGTCGGGCGAGACGTTTGCGGCTGCGCCAGGTGATGCGAGCGCATGCTCCTCATGCCACTCTGGTACCGGTTCGGCGCTTTTCTCCCAGGCGGCAACAATCATGTCCCGGAGCATCGACGCCCCCGCGGCGAGGCGCTCGGCGGTGAACTGACGCGATTCTTCCGTGCCGGATCCGTCGAAGCCGTGCGCCTTGTCGAGTTGGTAGACCTTCTCGATATACGTGCCAGTGCGGCGCAGGTACGCAAGATAATCGGTCCATTCGTCGCCGATGGGGCGCGGCGAGGCTAAAAGCGGCTGAACGTCCGACGCGTTGATGGCCGCGTTGACGAAGGTGGTTTCGAACAGGCTGTGGATGTGGTGCTCGGTCGTGTAGCCGTTGGGATTGGGCCCAACCCAGCTGTTGTACTGAATCGTCACATGCAGAGGTTGCGAGCCGTCCCCGACATAGTGGCCGAGCCAGCCGGCGTAGAAGAGGATCGCAGCTTCGACGGGCTTCGTGTCCTGATGCTGCGCGGAGAGCGTGCGGTAGTCGCGCATGGCGGACTTGAGGCGCTCCCAGACTTCGGACGTGATGTACGGCTGGAATCCGACTTTCTCAGGCCGGAGGACAGCGGCGCGATCGGGATGTGCGGCCGCGTAGGCGTAGAGGGCGGCGATGTATTCATAGCGCTCGCGGGGCAGCGTCCCGATGAGGTCGGCATACTCCAGATCGATGAAGTGGTCGGGGGCCTGGGCGGCGTTGAGTTCGGGCTCGGCGCGCGAGCGCCAGCGGTCGGGCTCGGGGCCAAGATAGTCAATCTCGTTGATCGCGTCCGGAGCACGGAGGAAAGCAGGGATATCGGCGGGAAGGGCCTGCGCCGCGAGCCGATTGATGATGCGATGCCCTTTGCTGCCCCAGGCATGGGACAGCGGAACGGAGAACAGACAGAAGAGAGCGAGAGCACTGGGCCGGAAGGGTTTCATCAAAGGTGAGTATACGAAAGCCGCGTTGAGCGGATGGCGAATAGCGTTTGGCAAAAGGGGGACTGCCGATCGCGCGGGCGCGCCATGCCCACTCTGATTACGCGAAATGCGCGCGCAATCAGAATGGGCGCCCGGGATGGGCTCGATGCGGAATTACCTTTCCGCGCGGGTGCATTCGAAGAGGAACCAGGCGCGGCGCTGGGTCTGGTCAATCCAGTTCTCGATGAGCGAGGCGGTAGCAACGTCTTCAGCGTCGTCGCACAGGGTGTGACAGGCGCGCAGGCTGAGCACCAGGGCCTTTTCGTCCTCGTGCAGTTCGCTGAGCATATCCTGGGCAGTGACAAAGTCGGCGTCGTTGTCCTGGATGCGCTGCAGCCGGGCGATCTGGCCAATGGAGCGGAGTGTGGTACCGCCGATCTTCCGGACGCGCTCGGCAATGTCGTCGGTCATGGCGAAGATCTGATCGGCGTGGTCATCGAGGAGAAGATGGTAGTCGCGAAAGTGGGGACCGCTCATATGCCAGTGAAAGTTCTTCGTCTTGAGGTAGAGGGCGAAGACGTCGGCA
>DASZYN010000415.1:0-10353 GCA_035545435.1 Acidobacteriaceae bacterium
TCGCGAACCCAGAGCTGGGAGTGGATCAGGGGCTTGCCCCACTCCTCGCAGTAGACGCGGGGCTGGGGCAGGTCGGCGGTGTAGGTGCGCATCTGGGCGACGGCGTCGGTCATCTCGGCAACAAGCTGATCGCCCAGGGCGGGGACGCCGGCGACGGCGGCGATGAGGCGGATGTCCTGAGCGATGTCTGCGAGGGAGTGCGGGGCGAGAGCCAGCACGGGGCAGCCGGCTTTCAGGATGGCAGCCAGGGATTCGTTGCGGTACGGGACCGAGGCGATAACGATGTCGGGGCGGACGGCAAGGAGCTCGTCAGCGGTGGTGGACCAGGAATCGTGGACGATGGTGAGGTTTTGGTCGCGGAGGGCCGGCACTTGTTCGAGGCAGTAGCGGGTGCAGGCGACGAGCTGGTGGAGGCAGCCGAGGCGGTCGAGGATGATGCTGATGCTCGGCTGCAGGGAGGCGATGCGCATGGTCTATTTCTTGTGGTCGGCGAGGATGGCCTCGGGGTAGTAGACCTGCCAGCCGCGCTGAGCGGCGATTTCAGCAAGTGCGGGCGTTGGGTTGATCGGGAAGGCGCGGGCGGCAATCGAGAGCATGGCGGCATCGTGGATGGAATTGCCGTAGACCTGATCGGGATGAGGCATGCCGGAGCGCTCGAGAGCGAGGGCTTTGCCTTCGTCGGTAGGGACGTCGATGAGGTCGGAGGTGATGAGGCCGTTGCGAACGTGAACCGACGCGGCGAGGACGTGGTCGGCGGGGATGCCGAAGCGGCGGACGCCTTCTTCGACGACCCAGTTGTTGGTGGAGCTGACGGCCCAGATGTCGGCGCCGGCGGCACGGAGGCCGGCAACGAGGCTTTGGATCTCAGGGAAGATCTGCGTTTCGACCTGGGTGGAGAAGTAGCGAGCGGCGGCGCGGCGGAGCTCATCTTCGCGAAGGCCGGCGTAGACCTGGACCATCTCGCCGCAAATCTGCGCTTCGGAGACCTGGCCCTGGCGATAAAGGCGGTGGCGGGCGTCGATCCAGCCGCCGGCATCGCGGGAGAGGACACCGGCTTCGATGGACCAGTACATGAAGCCATTGCCGGTGTCGCCTTCCCAGAGGGTTCCATCGCAATCGAAGACGGCGATTTTGGGGGCTGGGGAAAAGGCGGCGTGTTGCAATTCGGGAAAGGTCAGGCGGGCGACCGGCCCGGTTTCGAGGGACATCAACGGTACTGTTCTCCTTCCATTACCCTGTCGACTTTTGTAACCACGGCTGCTACGGATTCTGACGGTCTCGCCAGGGCTCTGCTCGTAGTATCGCCGATGGGACGTTGCAATTGATTGAAAAACGGCATGTTGGGGCGGACGCGAGGACTGGCCGATGAAGGCCGCCGTGCGAATGGGGGGAGGACTCTCGCAGACTGTGCGGGCTCGAGATGCTCGCAACGCTTCGCGCAGCGAAAAGCCACTCTAACTGCAAAGCGACAGTAACTTACTGGCGGATTTGTATTTGCACTTAGCGCGCCGATAAACCTTGACGGTGGAGTATCAGCTAACGGTATGCTTCGGCAGGCAGGGAACGACCGGGCGCCAGGAGCTGGAACACGATGCGATTCGCACTGACCGATCCGCCTGTCGTTCTGTCGGCCGATGCTTCACTGGAAGAGCTGACCGGATTTTCCGCAGAGGACTGGATAAGTTCTCGTGTTTGCCTGCAGGATCGGATTCATCCCGAAGATAAGGAATTGCTCGACGGGATCTTATCGCCCGAGTTAGCGGAGCCCTGTGGGTACGCCGATCTGCGAATCCGGCACGCGGACGGGCGAATCCGGCCGCTGCATGTCAGCTTCACGAAAGAGCGCGCGACCGACGGCACGATTCTGCAACTGCAGCTGACACGTCCCTGTGCCGCCGTGAGTCCGGAGCTGGAATCGATCGCGCACTGTTTCGGCACGCTGATGGATCACACAGACGATGCGATGTACCTGAAGAATGAAGATCAGGTGTACGTCCGGGTGACGCGAGCCATGGCAAGGCTGTTGGAGGATCCGGGCGCGAAACTCGATTTCGCGGGAAAGACGGCATATGACGTTTATCCGGAGACCCTGGCCGATGCTCTCTTCCGGAGAGACGAGGACGTTTTCAAAGGAGGAAGAGACACCCACGAGGTGCAGCGGGTGCAGGTGCCGGACGGATCGCATCGGTGGATCGACAACCGAAAGTATCCGCTGAAGAGCGAGGATGGGCGAGTGGTGGGGCTGTTCGGGATTTGCCCGGACATCACCGAGCCGATCGATGCGTGGCGCAAGCTGGGGGAGACGAACGAACTGTTCCAGCTGTTCATCGAATATGCTCCGGCGGCGATTGCGATGTTCGACCGCGAGATGCGGTACATCGCGGCGAGCCGGCGATGGATTCAGGATTACGGACTCGCGGGCCAGGACCTGACGGGACGGAGCCACTACGAGATTTTTCCGGAGATTCCGGAGCGGTGGAAGGCGCTGCATCAGCGTGCGCTGAACGGCGAAGATCTCTACTGCGATGAGGACCGGTTTGTGCGGGCGGATTTCACGGTGCAGTGGCTGCGCTGGGAACTGCATTCGTGGCGCACAGCGGAGGGGAGCATCGGAGGGCTGCTGATTTTCACCGAGGACATCACGCAGCAGAAAAAGGATAAGGAACAGCTGCAGCTGGCGGCAAGCGTGTTCACGAACGCACGGGAAGGGATTGTGATCTGCGATCCGGGGGGCGCGATTCTGGACGTGAACGAGATGTTCACGCGGATCACCGGATACAGCCGGGCGGAGGCGCTGGGGCGAAATCCGCGTCTGCTGAAGTCGGGGCGGCAGAGCGAGGAGTTTTACGCCGATATGTGGCGGTCACTGACCGAGAAGGGCAACTGGTCCGGCGAGTTGTGGAATAAGGCGAAGGACGGGAGGATCTATCCGGAGGCCCTGACGATCAACGCCGTCTACGATCGCACTTCAAAGGTGCAGCACTACGTGGCGCATTTCACCGATATCTCGGAGATGAAGGAGCAGGCACGCCAGCTGGAGCGGATGGCGCACTTCGATGCGCTGACGAATCTGCCCAATCGCGCGTTGCTGACGGACCGGCTGCAGCAGGCGATGGCGCAGGCACGGCAGCGCGGGCAGATGCTGGCGGTCGTATCGATCGATCTGGACGGGTTCCGGCTGGTGAACGAAGGCTATGGCCAGGATGCCGGGGACCAGTTGCTGATGGGCGTGGCCCAGCGGATGAAGCAGATGCTGCCGGAGACGGACTCTCTGGCCCGGATCGGGGGCGACGAGTTTGTCGCCGTTCTGCAGGACCTGGCCAATGCCGATGCCGTGAAACCGATGATGAGAAAACTGCTGGCGTGCGCGTCGGAGCCCGAGATATGCGGGGAGAACAGCGTGCAGGTTTCGGCGAGCATTGGCGTGGTGCTTTATCCGCAGGCGGAAGAGATCGACGCAGAACAGCTGCTGCGGCAGGCCGGGCAGGCGATGTATCAGTCGAAGCTGGCTGGGAAGAACCGGTATCAGATCTTCGATCCGACGCACGACATCACGGTGCGGACATTTCATGAGGATCTGGAGCAGATCGGGCGGGGCCTGGCGGCGGATGAGTTCGTTCTGCACTATCAACCGCGCGTCCACATGAGCACGGGTGCGCTGATGGGTGCAGAGGCGCTGATCCGCTGGAATCATCCTACCCGGGGTCGGCTGCTGCCGGCCGAATTCCTGCCAGTGATCGAGAGCCATCCGCTGATCGATCGCATTGGGGAGTGGGTGATCGATCATGCGCTCACGCAACTGGAGCGCTGGAATGCTGCCGGGCTGAAGATTCCGGTGAGCGTGAACATTGCCGCGCACCATCTGCAGCAACCGGATTTCACGGATCGGCTGCGGGCGCTGCTCGCCGAGCATGCGGAGATTTCGCCTTCGCGGCTGGAGCTGGAGGTGCTCGAGACCAGTGCACTGCGGGATGTTGCGCAGGTCTCGGGGGTGCTGGCGGCATGCCGCGATCTGGGAGTCTCGATTGCGCTCGATGACTTCGGCACAGGGTATTCGTCGCTGACGTACTTCAAGCGGCTGCCGGTGAATACGCTGAAAATCGACCGCAGCTTTGTGCGGGATGTGCTCGACGATCCGGAGGACCTGAGCATTCTGGAAGGGGTTCTGGGGCTGGCAACGGCTTTCGATCGCATGGCCATTGCAGAAGGCGTGGAAACGGCCGACCACGGACGGCTGCTGCTGCAGCTGGGTTGCGTCTATGGACAGGGGAACGGGATTGCGCTGCCGATGCCGGGGGATGAATTGCCGGGATGGTCATCGACATGGAATCCCGACCCGATGTGGGTCAACGTGGCCTCGGTCGCGCCGCGCAAACGGAGCCTGATGCACGCCGCTGTGGCTCATCGCGCGTGGGTCGCCGGCCTGGAAGGTTTTCTGCAGGGGACGCGGCGCACACCGCCGACCCTGGATCCACATCGATGCCGGCTGGGCCGCTGGCTGGACAGCGAACGCGACCATCCCATGGGAAGCAGCGCGGCGTTTCGGCGGATCGAACAACTCCACCAGGAAACGCACGCCTTCGCCGATGTTGCATCGGCATGGGAACCGTCGGCCACGGGAGCGGATGTTTCGACTCAGGTGAAGGAGCTGCATCGGCTGCGCGATGCGCTGATCGAGCAGATGAACAGCCTGCTGCAGGATACGGCTGCGCAGTGATTCGCGAGGTCCGCGTGCGCTTGTCCGGGCCGCGGGATCAGGCGACGCGATTCTTGAGGACAGATAGAATCTCTCCCGCCTCGGCGATGTTGAAGGAAGGCCGGGAGGGCGCGGATTTCTCACTCGAGGGAGCGAGGGCAGCGGCGTTTGATTTGTCCGGAATCCACAGGCCGGCTTCTTTTTTGGCGGGAACGATGTTGCCGCCGAAAGTGACGGCGTACTCGCCGTCGGGAAGATCGTGAGGGGCGTCGATCACGCTGCAGCGCGAATAAACAGCGGGCCCTGCCTTCTCCGGGGTTTCCCGAATGGCGAGCATCTCGCAGGGCTCCTGACGCCCATTGCCCTGGAGCAGTCCGTGGATCAGCACGACCGAGCGCATTCTCAATTCCCTGCCCCTGCTACGTGTGAATCGAAACGCTGTGACCCGGGATGCCCCGCGATTGGTGCAGAGTTGCCGAAGACTGAAGGTTTTTTCATGAAGATGCGTTACTGCGGGCATCTGCCGGCGTCGAAAGCATGGCGTCGCCTACCATGGAAGGGTGGCTGGCTTTCGTGAACGGCTGGGGCAGGTAGAGGAGAAGATTGGAGCAGCCTGTCATCGTGCGGGCCGCCCGCGCGAAGAGGTACGGCTGATGGGCGTCTCCAAGATGCATCCGGCTGAGGCGCTGGCGGAGGCTGCAGGCGCTGGGCTTATATTGTTTGGCGAGAACCGCGTGCAGGAATTCGAGGCCAAGCGGCTGCGGATCGCGGAGCTGGGGCTTGAAGGACTGGAGGTCCACCTGATCGGCCATCTGCAGGCGAACAAGACGGGAAAGGCCGCAGAGATGTTCGACGGGGTGGACACTGTCGATTCGCTGCGCGTGGCGGAGCGACTGAACGACGCCGCGGGCAAGCTGGGGAAGAGCCTGCCCGTGCTGGTGGAGGTAAAGCTGAGCGATGAGCCGAGCAAAGCGGGGGTTGCGCCGGAAGATCCCGAACTGAGCGTGATGCTGGAGCGCATGCCGGAGCTTTCTCATTTGGCGATGCGGGGTCTGATGACGATTGCGCCGCTGGATGAAAATCCGGAGACGGCCCGGGCTTGCTTCAGGCGGCTGAGGACGCTGCGGGACGAACTGGCGAGAAAGTTTGGCCGCGTCAATTTCGACGAGCTTTCGATGGGGATGTCAGGGGATTTTGAAATTGCGATCGAAGAAGGCTCGACGCTGGTGCGAATTGGAACGGCGCTGTTTGGAGCGCGTGCGCTGCCATGACTTCCCGTGTGCCGGTACGAGAGACAGCGCAGGGAGCGAGTTTTCTGGTGCGTGTGATGCCCCGCGCGAGCCGCACAGCCATCGTGGGCGTGCTGGGTGACGGCACGGATGCGGCCGTGAAGGTCGCGCTGCAGGCGCCGCCGGTGGAAGGGCGAGCGAATGCGGCGCTGATTGAGTTTCTGGCGGAGTTGCTTGGGGTGGCTCGCTCGGCAATCGAGATAGCAGGCGGCGAAACCGCGAGAACGAAGCGCATCGTGGTCCGGGGAAAGGACGCGATGGAGGTAGCTACAGCGATTGCCATCGCGCTGACGCACTAGGGTGGCGCTTTTTCTGAGCCGGCGCCGGATTCGCGCGCTATCCGGCCTTTTTCTTCTTTGCCGCGGTTTTTGATGCGACTCGTTGTGGCGGCTTCTTGTCTTTGTCGGGGTCGGGCTGCGGAGCAGCAGAGGCTGTGACCGATGCCGGACTGGCCTGACCCATGCTCTTGCGCAGCGCTTCCATGAGGTCGATGACCGGGGCGAGCTTCTTCTTCGGCTGCTTGCCGGGTGCAGGAGCCTGGCCCTGCTTGCTCTCGATGAGCTGCTCGACGCGAGCCGTGTACTCGTCTTTCATCTTCTCAGGATTGAAGGCGGCGGTGAGCTGCTGCATGAACTGCTCGGCGAGCGCGACCTCGGCCTTGTTGGTCTCGACTTCGGGCTGGTTGTCGTATTCGGCGACGGCGCGAATTTCTTCCGGGTAGTAGAGCGTGTGCAGGACCAGACCCTTCTCGAAGGGACGAATCATGACGATCTGCTCGCGCTGGTGGAGGGTGATTTTGGCGATGGCCCCGAGCTTGAGATCCTGCATACCCTTGTGGATCAGCGAATAGGCTTTGCGGCCTGGATCTTCGGCGACGCTGAAGTAGGAAGTCTGATAGTAGAGCGGGTCGACCTCGGGGAGGCTGACGAACTGCACGATCTCCATAGTCTCGGAGGACTGGGCTTCGAGGCCTTTGAGTTCTTCGCTGGAGACGATGAGGTAGTTTTCCTTGTCGACGGGATAGCCTTTGACGAGTTCGCTGCGCTCGACGAGCCGCTCGCAGGTGGGGCAGAAGGTCTGCTGCTTGATGCGCGAGCCGCACACCTGGTGAATCTGGTTGAAGCTGATGTGGTTTTCGCGAGCCGCGACGAAGAGGCGGATCGGCACCGAGATCAGACCGAACGAGATGTAGCCCTTCCAGACGGTTGAAGCCATAGGGAACCAAAGAATATCGCACCAAAAATGGGGCGAGAAATGAAAAGTGATGAAGGAATCGGGGGGATTACTGCCCCTTTCGCCTTGTTTTCGCCTGCGCGGGTTGGGCATTGCATTCGAGGCGGCGGCTGAACAAGGTGCAGAAGAGATACAGCCAGTGGAGAGAGACCTCAGGGGCTAAAGCCCGGATCCTTATGGGGGCTGACCGGCACGACTAAAAGTCGTGCCCTGATACAAAGTCGACTTTTTCGCGAGCCTTGAAGCGAGTCGATACAACAGCTGCCTTGATCCGCCCCCCTTCACAACGGCCTACTTTGCTCTTGGATGCGTGCGGTCGTAGACCTCGGCGACCTGGCCGACGGTGAGCTGGGTGTATCGCTGGGTGGTCGACAGGCGCTCATGGCCAAGCAGTTCCTGGATGGCGCGCAGGTCGGCGCCTTCTTCGAGCATGTGAGTGCCGAAGGCGTGGCGCAGGGTGTGCGGGTGGACGTCGGCGGGGAGTCCGTGGGCGAGCGCGATGTGCTTGACGATGCGGCCGACGCTGCGCGTGGTGAGGCGGGCGTCGCCGCGGAGGCGCAGATTCAGTAACAGTGCCGGTGACGATTTCTGTGCGGCAGCGAGTTTTTGCTCGCGCAGAGGAAGGTAGGCGCGGAGGGCCTGGGCTGCGGCGTCGCCGAGAGGGACGTAGCGCTCCTTGCGTCCTTTGCCGCGGACGAGGATAGCGTCGTTGGCCCAGTGAATGTCGGCGAGGTCGATGCCGACGAGTTCGGCGTTGCGGATGCCGCAGCCGTACAGCAACTCGAAAATCACGCGATCGCGCTCGGGCCAGGCGGCGGCGTCATCGGCGGCGCTTTCGACGACGCGGTTCATGTCTTCGATGGTGGGGACGCGGGGCAGGTGCTTCGGCAGTTTCGGCGTAGAGACGAGGGCGGCGGGGCTCTGCTCGACGAGGCCGTGGCGGGCGAGCCATTTGAACCATGAGCGGATGGCGGCGAGGGCGCGGGCGACGGAGGCTTTGGAGAGACCGCGGCCGTAGAGTTCGCTGAGATACGCGCGGATGTGCTGGTGCTCGATTTGCTTCGGCGCGATGCCGGCGCCGAGTTTTTCGACGATGAAGGCGGCGAAGTTATGGAGTTCGCGATCGTAGGCGCGCGCGGTGTGGGGGCTGGCGTTGCGCTCGTGGGCGAGCATGGCGAGGAAATCGTCGACGTGGCGGGCAACTTCGGGTTTGGGCGCAGGTTTGCGCGTTGCTTTGGCCGCGGTCATGATGTAACCCGCTTCGCGCGCGGATGATGTTCCCGGTGGACAGCTTTGAGGCGGCCCAGAGCAAGGTGCGTATAGACCTGCGTGGTGGCGATGTCCGCGTGGCCGAGGAGGGTCTGGACGGTGCGGAGATCGGCTCCGCGTTCGACCATGTGGGTGGCGCAACTGTGGCGGAGCATGTGCGGGCTGGCCGTTTGCTCACTGCTTTTGACCAGATGCCAGACCCAGGCACGGCTGAGGGGCAGCCCGCGGGTGGAGAGGAAGAGGCGGCCGGAAGATTTCTTCTCGAGTGCGGGGCGGCCGTGTTGCAGATAGCGTTCGAGCGCTTCGATGGAGGCGCGGCCGAGAGGGACGATGCGCTCCTTGTCGCCTTTGCCGCGAACGAGGGCGCGGCCGGCATCGAGCGAGAGGTCGGCGACATTGAGGCCCGTGAGTTCGGAAACACGGAGACCGGCGGCGTAGAGCAATTCGAGGATCGCTCGGTCGCGAAGAGCGATGGCATCGGCCTGAGGGTGATCGGCAGCGAGAGCGGCGCGCTCCATCATGGAGTCGACTTCAGAGACAGCGAGCGATTTGGGGAGGACCTTCCAGGTCGAAGGCGATTCGAGGTTGAGGGTGGGGTCGCGGCGGATGCGCTTGTCGAGGAGGAGCCAGCGGAAGAATCCGCGCAGGCAGGAGAGCTTGCGTGCAGCGGAACGCGATTCGACGCTGTGTTTGGAGAGGTGCGCGAGGAATCCGGCAACTTGTTGCTGTGAGGCGGCGAGGAGGGTGACGGATTCGCTTTCGAGGAATTCGGCGAACTGCAGGAGATCGCGCTCATAGGCTTCGCAGGAGAGCGGGCGGAGACCTTTTTCGACGCGCAGATAGGCGAGGTATTCGCGGATGAGGGCGGAGTTGGTCGAATTGGGCGTGCTCGCTTGCCGGTTCGCTTTTGGGGGAGCGCTCACGTGTTCATTATCGAAGAGGCGGCGGGCTGGGATGAGTATCGAGGGTGGTTCAGGTCCTGGCCGGACGGGCAGACGCGCTTCGCGCCATCACGATTCGCGGTAGTTAAGAAGGAGGATGCCGACGAGGATGAGGCAGGCGGGCCAGATCCACGCGGCGATGCGGCGTTCGCGAGAGGGCGGATCGGCGAGCGTGGCGTTGTCGAGGCGAAGTTCGAGCCAGCGGCTCCATCCGGCGACCGCGCCGAGCACGGCCATGGGCGTGTGGCTGAGTTCGGCGAAGACTTCGTCGTTGCCTTCGCCGAGGGCGTGCGTGTGCGTGAGGAGGAGCGCACCGCCGACAGCACACAGCATGGGGAAGACGGAGCGGGCGGCGGACGAGCGGAAGCGGCCGGTCTGGACGCCGGTCTCAAAGACGGCGAAGACAGCGATGATGAGGGCGCAGAGACGATGCTGAAGGACGTCGGGGGCAGTGAAGCTGGCCCAGAAGGGACGTGGGCCGAGCGGCCAGCACTCAGGGTCGGCGCGCAGGAGGATGAAGATGGCGAGGCCTAAGAAGAGCAGCGGCCAGTAGCGTGCCCAGGTTTGTCGAGGCAAACGCGAGACCAGCGCGAGCAGGCCGGCGATGAGCACGATCAGTCCGGCCCAGTGGTGGTTGTACTCCGACCAGGCGCGGTCGTTGGCGTCGCTGGCGCTGCCGCCGGTATAGGTGGCTTCGCGCACGGCAACACTGAGCGGCGTGGGCGGTGCGAGTTGCGCGAGGGCGGGCGTGTGGAAGCTGGGCCAGCGCCATTCCATGCGGTCAACGACCTGATGGGCCGTGAGGGTGTCCTGAGGGGTTTCGTCGACCGAGGGGGACTGCGCGGTCAGCGAAGCGGCGGCGAGAATGACGGTGAAGCCGAGGCCGATTTCGGTCTCGCCGAAGCGGCGAAGGCGGAAGAGGAGC
>DASZYN010000416.1:0-2277 GCA_035545435.1 Acidobacteriaceae bacterium
AAGCACTCGACGCTTTGCTGAAGGAAGGCGAGTATCTGCCGCTCGCGCTTACTTTTCTGTCCACGCAACTGAGGCTCGGTCTGGCGGCGCAGGAGGCGGGACTGAAAAGCGCATCGCAGATACAGTCCTATTTCACGCAGCAGGGAATCCGAATCTGGAGGGACCGGGCGGAACAGATTGCGCAAACAGTAGCCGCATTCCCACGCCGGCGGCTGGAAATGGCGATCCAGAGGATTTATCAGGCGGACAAGGCGCTTCGCGACACACGCCCGGATGACCGGGTGGTGATGGAAGAGTTCGTTCTGGGAGTAACGGCGAGGTAGGCTCCCGCCACGCCTTAGGCGGCGGAGATCGCTTTGATGCGGTGGCTGATGCGGCTCTTGTAGCGCGCCGCCGTGTTCTTCTTGATGATTCCCCAGCGGGCCGAGCGATCGATCAGCGAGAACGTCTGAGGAAGAGCCAAAGCCGCGCCGCTGGCGTCCTTTCCATCGAGCAGGCGCCGCATGGCGCGCACTTGCGTGCGAAGACGGGACTTACGATTGCGATTGACCTCTTCGCGCCGGGCCTCGACGCGGACCCTCTTCAGGGATGAGAAAGTATTTGCCATCGGTTAACTGGGTTCCTTACAGAGACGTACAGCATGTAGGATACCACGAATCGAATCCGTCTGTGGCGGCCCGGCGAAAATTGAATTAGACTGTAAACAGCAGTAGTTTTTCCTTCCTGGAGTGGGCGGCTAGCTCAGTTGGGAGAGCACGGCGTTCGCAACGCCGGGGTCGTGGGTTCGAATCCCATGCCGTCCACCAAAAACAGGCTCTACGCCAACAACGGGGGCACGGGGAGTGCCCGGCTCTACGCCAACAACGGGGGCACGGGGAGTGCCCGAGAAGATCAACCACATAATACCTTGACCCTGAGCCTGTAGTTTTCAAAGTTGCGAAACCCATACGCTTGCCGGTTGATGAGTTCCATTTTGTTGTGGAACCCCTCGGTGATGCCGTTGTTTTTCGTGAAGCGCCACATCGCGACGATCTCTTCGGACCAAGCCGCCAGGGTCTCGCCGAGCTGCACCAGTTGCGGCAAGCCCGCCTGACGAAGCTGCGCGACCGAACGCAGAAAGCGCGGGATCAGAGCCTGACACTGCCGCTGCGTCCGATGCTTCTTCAACAGCAGGTAACACAGACGCTGCTTGAAGCGATAAATCGCATCGAGCGCCGGATACTTCTCCAGGTAAGCCATGAGCCGAGCTTGCTGCTCCGGCCGCAGGTTGTGCCGGTGCCGCCGCATCAGCGAGAGCAGACCGCGATTCTTCGAACCCACCGGATCGATCTCGCGCCAGCAGTTTAGGAAGTGATGATTGACGAGGCGGATCACGTGGAAGCGGTCGGCCACAATGCGAGCTTGCGGGAAGTGCTTTCTCACCAGCGCGCGATACACCGAGGCCAGATCCATGCACACCACGCGCACCAGGTCCTTGCCTTCTAAGGAAAGAAGGTAGCGCTCCAGCGATGCCTCGCTGCGGCCGGGCACGACGTCGTAAACCTTGTGATTGCCGAGATCGCAGAGTGTAGTCGCGTAACCCTTCTTGCGAGTGAAGAAGTGTTCGTCGATGCCCAGCACGCGCGGGCAACAGCGAGAATGCCACTGGCGAAACTGGCGGTCGAGGCCGTGCCGGAAGTGGCGCTCGACAGTGGCCGCCCCGATGCCTTCCCTGCGGCCCAAGCGGCTGCGGTTGATCCCGTCGAGGTGTTGCTGGAAAATCCATTGGCGGAAGGCTTCGCTGGCGCGCTGGCAGGGCAGGATGCCGGGAAAGCGTTCGCGGAAGGAGCGCGCGCAGTCCCGGCACTGGAACTTGTGTCCTTCCAGCAGCAGCACGCAGCGCCGCAGTCCCCAGTCTTCGTGCCTCACACGGCGCTGGTAGCGCCCCTTGCTGCGGAGCCGTGTCCCGCCGCAATGCGGACACGGCTCCGGCTCGGTGCGCCGCGCTGAGATCCGCACTTCCCCCTTTTCTTGTTCAATGCCGGTAATCTGGTAGCCGGGCAGTCCAATCAGAATCTCCGAGTCGGTCAAAGCTTTCTCCCAAGTTGGTTTTATCAACTCGGGTTCCCGGCCTGCCCCCGTTTCTGATCAAGAGCCAAAATCCGGGGCTCTAAATCGGTCGGCACGCTTTGGATCCAGGTCCGTCAAACCTCATCGCCCGGTAATGGATGTCGTACCGCTCCGTGAGCGGCCGCTCACGCACTCGTCGATTCCCGCCACAACGTCCCGCAGTATTTG
>DASZYN010000417.1:0-2538 GCA_035545435.1 Acidobacteriaceae bacterium
TTCGCGCTCGGCTCGTTGATCAGGTCCCAGGCCAGAAACGGCACATCGCTGAACCGAGCCACCACCGACTCCGCATAGCGCGACTCCGCCTGCAACGCCGCCGGATCGAGATACCCATGCACCCCGCCAAACTCATCCGGATAAAACGCAAACAGATTGAACTGCACCGGGAGATTGTTGTGGCGCGCACACATCAGGAACGCCTCAATCGTCCGCAAACCGTCTTCGCTCATCTGCCCATTGGGCGCCAGCAGTTGCTTCCACGTCGTCCACAGTCCGGTCCGGATCATGTTCAGCCCGGCGTCGTGAATCTGCGTCATGTCCTGGTCCCATACGTATGCATTCGGCTGGATCAGATACATGCGTGAAACGTCGCCGGACATATAGGTTGTGCCGACCACCGGCAGGGGCTTGCCGTTCAGCCGGAAATAGTCCGCGCCCGCCGTGAGCTTCGGTCCTGAGAGCAGATAGTCCCAGTCCCGCAACCAGTAGCCCGAACGATAAACCCGCAACGGCTTGCCGTCGCGGATCAGTGTCGCCTCCACCGTGTGCAGCCCCCGCCCATCCTCCGCATTCGCCCGCAGCGTCAGCCGGTGCGCTCCAGGAAGCGCCGCCGTCTGGTCGTACAACACCGTCCCGTCTTCATCGCTGATCTTCACGCGCAGCTGATCGCCCACCGGCGGCTCCGCCATTGGATCCGACGGCTTCATTCGGAACTCCATCGCATCGCCCGGCACAAACAGCGGCAACCGCGGCCGATACGTGAAGCGATCCTGCTTCCGCACAGCGATCTCTCCCAGCATCGCCAACAGCTTCGTGTTCCTGAAGAACTCCGCATCCGGCTCGCACGCGACAAGAATCCACCGTCCGCCCACAAACCGATGCGTGTTGTGATCCAATTCCACAACCGGCGCAGTCAGCTTGTGACCCTCCCGCTCGCCCCACACCAGAGTGGTCAGGTCCATGTCCTCATAGCCGGTGTGACCGCCGGTCGTATCGCCATCCACCACGCTCAGGCGCACCACTGGACTAAATGCCCGCTTCCACCCAAACGCTGGAAGCTGCGGAAACACATCCGGATTGGCTGCAAATTTCACATCCGAAGACGTCCCCAGCGTCTCCTGATAATCGTGAATGAACAACTCCAGCGACTGGGCCACGCTCGCCGTCCTGAGATGCCAGCCGCTACCATCCTCAAACGCCGCGCGTGTGAACGGCTTACCCCCCAGGACAATCAGATTCCCCCCACGATCCAAATATCCAAGGATCGCCCCCCACTCCGCCTCCGGCCACGCCGACCCATACGGCAGCACCAACAGATCCGTGTCACTGCGGCCCAATGCCAAACCCAGCCCGGCAGCACCCACAAACTCCGCGCCCGCGAAGCCCGCGCGCAACCCAGCTTCCTCCGGAGCCGGCGAGTCGGCTACCGGAAAACCCGCTTGCCAAAAGACCACCGTCTTCGCAAAGCAGGGAATAGAAGCCAAGCCAAGGAGCATGACCGCGACAAAACGAAATCTGCGAACCGTGTTCATCACGCGCTCCACCATACACCCGGTTCCCCCAAAGGAAACGTGAGAAAGCGCATCCCCCACCTCGGCAGCCGGAGGCCCATATCTGCCCGGTTTCGGCAGATGTGGGCGGGCACGATACCTCGCTCGGCGGTACACCCCCTGTGCCATACTGATTTCGGTTTACACCGGCACAATGCATCCTTCCCCGAATCCGGACTTCATGCGCCGGGCGATTGCTCTCGCCTCGGAGAATGTCCGCACCGGACGCGGCGGTCCCTTCGGTGCCGTGATTGTCAAAAGCGGCGCCATCATCGGTGAAGGCTCGAACACCGTCACCCGCGACAACGACCCGACGGCCCACGCCGAAGTCAGCGCCATCCGCGCCGCGTGCCTGTCTCTCGGAGTCTTCACACTGAAGGGCTGCGAAATCTACTCCAGCTGCGAGCCCTGCCCCATGTGCCTCTCGGCCATTTATTGGGCTCGCGTCGACCGCATCTGGTACGGCAACACCAGCGCCGATGCGGCTCGCATCGCCTTCGACGACGCCTTCCTTTATCGCGAAGTCGCGCTGCCCGCCCGTGATCGCGCCATCCCCTCATCGATGTTCCTGCGCGATCAGGCCTGGGAATCCTTCCGGCTTTGGCTCGACACCCCCAACAAAACTCCGTATTAATTCAGAGCCCTGTGCTCTGAGACCTGTGCCCTTGCACCATCCACAAGTTCTCCCGCATCCTTATGTCCATATGGAATACCGTTTGCTTGGTCGCTCCGGACTCAAAGTCTCCGTTCTCAGCTTCGGTGCCGCAACCTTCGGCGGCGGCAACGAGTTCTTCAAAGCCTGGGGTTCCACCCAGGTCGATGAAGCCCGCCGCATGGTCGACCTCTGTCTCGACGCCGGTATCAACCTCTTCGATACGGCCGACGGCTACTCGAATGGCGTTTCCGAAGAGATCCTCGGCAAAGCGATTCAGGGCAAGCGCAACAAGCTTCTCATCTCCACCAAGACATTCTTTCCTCTGAGCGA
>DASZYN010000418.1:0-7397 GCA_035545435.1 Acidobacteriaceae bacterium
CGGGCATGGCCTCATCCTAGCATTCGGCCCTGCCGCTGCGATGACTCGTTCTGGGGATGATGAAGCAGGTTCCCGCCGAATACGCCGATCGCTTTTGCTGACCGTCTTACCGCTGACCGCTTCACGGCTGACCGTCTCACCTGAATTTATAATTTGCCTTCACCTTCATTCATGTCTGCCTCGACTCCGGTTACCCTCCTCCCCGCCACCGAACAGATCGCGCTGCTGCGGCGCCGTGGTATCACACCACGCGAGCTCGCCGAAGAGCACATCGCTCAAATCAGACGCCTGAATCCGCAGATTAACGCCGTGGTCGACTTTGAGGCCGACCGTATCCGAAAACAGTCCGCGCGCGTTCGTCCTGGGCCCCTTTCCGGCCTTCCCGTCACCGTGAAGTCTTCGATCGCGGTTGCCGGCTATCGGTGCGAAATCGGCAGCACGATCAATCGCGGTTCGATTCCTGAGAAAAATGCCGTGCTCGTCGACCGATTGATTGCCGCCGGTGCGGTCATTCTCGGCACCACCAACTGTCCCGAATTCCTCATGGCCTACGAGACCGAGAACCGGCTCTATGGCAGCACTCGCAATCCCTGGAACCTCGAATTCACGGCAGGAGGCTCCAGCGGCGGCGAGTCGGCGGCCATCGCAGCAGGCATGTCCGCGGGAGGTCTGGGCAGCGACAGCGGCGGATCCGTTCGCGAGCCCGCCCACTTCACCGGTATTTGCGCACTGAAACCCACAGCGGGCCGCTTCCCTGCTGGCGGACATCTGCCGCCCTGCCTCGGACCCTTCGCCTTCCTCGGCTCCATCGGCCCTATGGCGCGCACCATCGGCGATGTGCGGCTGCTCTTCGAGACGCTCTCCGGCCAGGATCCCCTCGACCCCAACAGTGCTCCCGTTCCACAGCGGCCCGTCTCGCGCGATCAGGCAAAGCAGATCCCCATCGGCTACTTCGAAGACGACGGCCTCGTCCCCGTCAGTGCGGAAACCCGCACGGCCATTCGCCAGGCGGCGCAGGCTCTCCAGGACCAGGGCTTCACGGTGAAACCCTTTCGCCCCGCCTCGCTCGAAGCCGCCCGCCAGCTCTGGTTCACCTTTTTTGTTCAGTGCGGCGCGATGCTCTATGCACCCACTATCCGCGGCCGCGAGCAGGAACTCAGCCCAACCTTCCGCGACTTCCTCACCATCGCCCGCGCACAATCGCCCCTTACTGCCGACACGCTGCTCAATGCCTGGGTCGAGTCCGATAAAGTCCGCTCCCGGCTTCTCGAGGAAATGCGCGCCTGTCCCATCCTCCTCTGCCCCGTCTGCTCCGTGCCCGCCTTCAAACCCTTCGAGCGCAGCTGGACGATCGACGGCCAGGAGGTCTCCTACCTCGATGCCATGCGCTTCACGCAGTGGTTCAATCTGCTGGGATCGCCTGCCGCCGTTGTCCCGGTGACGCGCTCGGCCGAAGGCCTTCCGATCGGCGTGCAGATCGCCGGCCGACCTTATGAGGACGAACTCGTTCTCGAAGTCGCCCAAGCCGTCGAAAGCGCCTTCGGCTATCAGCCACCGCCGATAGCGCTGTAAACTCCCGCTCTTCTCCGCCACAGACGAGAAAAGGTCCGCCAATCGGCGGACCTTCTGTGCCCTGTGACCTGAGCTCTGCCTTTACGGCTTCAAATGCTGGAACAGATTCAGCTTCGACACATCGTTCACCATGATGATGGCGAAGAACAAAATCAGCATCACGAACGCGACCTGGTAGATGCGCTCCTTGAACTCCTGCTTCAGATCCCGCCGCAGCAACCCTTCCACGCACAGCAGCAGAATCATGCCGCCATCCAGAATCGGAATGGGCAGCAGGTTCATGATGCCGAGGTTCAGGCTGATCAACGCTGTGAGCCCGATGATCGGCTGCCAACCGTGCATTTCGGCGGCTTCGCCCGTCATGCGCGCCATCCCGATCGGCCCGCTCAGTTGCTGCATCACCTGGCCGTGCCGCGTGAACATCCGATGCAGAATGTCGAGAATCAATCCCGAGTAGTGCAGGTTGTAGCTGATCGATCGCTGGATCGCCTTCGGCACCGGCAGTTGCTCCACCGTGAAGGGCGGCGGAACCGCTGTGAAACCGAGCCGATAACCAGGCTCACCCGACCCGTAATCGGCCCAGATCGGCTGCACCGTTACCGTGAATTGCTTTCCATTGCGATCCACCAGCAGATCAGCTGGCTTGCTGCCCGCGCCATCCAGAATCGCGATAATCGCTGCAACGCTGTGCACTTCCTGCCCATCCACCGCGATGAGTCCATCGCCGGCCTGCAGTCCCGCTTTTGCCGCCGGATTGCCGGGCATCACATCGGCCACGACCACCGGCCCGTCCTGCTCCTTTGGCAGTAACCCCAGCGACTCGATATCGAAATCTTCGCCGTGCGAAGGATCGGCCAGCAGCAGCGCCGTACTGAACTGCTTCGTCTGCCCGTTCACCGTTCTCTCCACGGTGATCGGCACCGTGGTGTTGGCATCCAGCATCGCCCGATCGGTCAGCGTTTCCCACGTCGGATTCTTCTTGTCGTCGAAGTGAATGATGCGGTCGCCCGTCTGCAGGCCCGCGCGCCCGGCCGGCGAATTCTGCGGCACTACGTCGAGAACAGCCGGGGCCGCCAGATACTGCTCCACCTCGTTGTGCATCGTGTACAGGCCGGCCATGAGGATAAACGCCAAAACAAAGTTGGCCACCGGCCCGGCGACGGCGATCAAAACCCGCTGCCAGCGCGGATGCGCGCTGAACTCGCCTGGATCCCCCGTGGTCTCCGAGCCCGGCGTCTCGCCCGACATCTTCACGTATCCGCCCAGGGGTAGCGCGCTGATCCGGTAGTCGGTGTCGCCGTACTTCACGCCGAACAGGCGCGTACCGAAGCCGAGTGAAAATACCTCAACCCGAACCCCGCACAGTTTGGCCACGGCGAAGTGCCCAAACTCGTGCACGAGCACCATAATCCCAAGAACAATCAGAAACGAAATGGTCGCAGTAACGGCGAATGGCATAATCAGGAGTTTGTTCGATCGGCGAAACCCGTAAGAACCTCGGCAGTAAACCCAGGTGTCTCTGGACTCAGCAACGACGAGCCGCTCCTCGGCCCGCCAAAACTTCCTGCGCCTGCTCGCGCGCCTGCCGGTCCAGCGCGAGCACTTCTTCTATGGTCGCCGGATGCGTCTCCGGGGTTGTCTGGAGTACCTGTTCTATTGTATCTGGAATCCCTGTAAAGGGAATGACTCCTTCGAGGAACGCTTCAACCGCCACCTCATCGGCTGCGTTCAGCGCGATTGGGTGCGCCCCGCCCTTTTCCGCCGCCTCGTAGGCCAGCCTAAGGCACGGAAAACGTTCCATATCCGGCGGTTCGAAGTGCAGATCGCTCAAGGCCGCCACGTCGAACCGCAACTCCGACTCGACCCGCTCCGGATAGCTCAGCGCATACAGAATCGGCAGCCGCATGTCGGTCACCGAAATCTGCGCCAGCAGGCTCCCGTCCACAAACTCCACCAGCGAATGCACCGTCGACTGCGGATGCACCGTCACCTGCACCTGCGACGGCGGCAGATCGAACAGCCGGCACGCCTCGATGATCTCCAGTCCTTTGTTCAGCAATGTCGCCGAATCGATCGTGATCCGCTTCCCCATCACCCACGTCGGATGATGCAGCGCCTGCTCCACCGTGATTCGGCTGAATTCGCTCGCCGGCAGAGTACGAAACGGCCCGCCCGACGCCGTCAGCCAGATCTGCCGCACCTCGCGCCGTTCGCCCGCGCGCATGCACTGGTGGATCGCGTTGTGTTCGGAATCGATGGGCAGCAGCGCCACTTTCTTCGCGCGCGCCGCAGCCGTCAGGATCTCCCCCGCCGCCACCATCGCCTCTTTATTCGCGAGGCCAATCGTCTTGCCCGCCTGCACGGCCGCGTGCGTGGCCTCCAGTCCCGCCACGCCCACAATCGCCGAGACGACAAAGTCGACTTCCTTCAGCGTCGCAACCCGCACCGTGCCGGCGCTGCCCCACACCACTTCCGTATCTACACCCGCCGCGCGCAGCCGCGCCGCCAGATCCCCCGCAAGCTCTTCATCCGCGAGCGAAACCACCCGCGGACGCCACCGTACGCACTGCTCGAAAGCCGCATCCACGTTCCGCCCCGCGGCCAGCGAGGCCACGGTGAACCGCTCCGGGTAGCGCGCAACAATATCCAGCGTGCTCGTCCCAATCGAGCCCGTCGATCCAAGAATGGCAATTTGCTTCAAGGAAGAAATTTTACGCTGACCGCTTCTTCGCTGACCTGTTTTCGGGAGACCGCTTCACCAGCTGCGTTTCTCAAAACAGCTGCTGGGCGAGCTGGGCGTACCACAGCACGGGAGCAGCCAGCAACAGCGCGTCGATCCGGTCCAGGAACCCGCCATGCCCCGGCAACAGCTTGCCGGAATCCTTCGCACCCGCCGCCCGCTTGATCGCCGACTCCGCCAGATCGCCCACCTGGCCGGCAATGTTCAGCAGTACCGCCAGCACGATCCAGTGCGCATAAGTCCCTGGATAGGACAGGTACATGATGGACCGCGCCGCCAGCGTCCCTCCCAGCCAAACCAGCAGCACAGCGACCCCGATGCTCGCCACCGCCGATGCGATCGAGCCCTCCCATGTCTTGTTCGGGCTCAGCCGCTTCGCCAGCGTCCATCGCCCCATCGAGCGACCCACATACAGCGCAGCGATGTCCCCCGCCCAAACCACAAACAGCAGGAACACCAACAGGGACGGACCGTTGTCCTGAGCCGACAGCAGATACATCATCGACAACGGCAGTCCGATGTACAAAAGTCCGAAGACCGAAAACGCCGTGTCCGGCAGCACGCGCTCCAGCGGCGAGCGAAATGTGCAGATCACGAGCATCAGGAGCGCCAGCGCTCCGCTGATCGGAGCCATGAGTTCCGGATTGCGAAAGATGGCGGCCATCTGTACGGCCAGAAGAACCGTGACCACGATTTTGGGCGTTTTCGCGCCGATCGCATCGGCCAGGCCCAGATATTCCCACAATGCGAGCGCCGCAATCACAAAAAGCGCCCCCATCAGCACGATGGGCCATCGCGGCGAAACGTAAATCACCGCAATCACAAGAGGAATCAGGACCACGGCCGTCAGAATGCGCTTCATGCCACAGGCAGAATACAGGAACAGTTGTCAGTCTTCAGGCTCCGCAGTTGTCAGTTGTTAGTCCCCGGTTTCAAGAAGACCGGGGACTGGAGACGGAAGACTGAGCCGCAGTACTCAGTTGTCAGCCGTCAGCCGTCAGTTGTCAGTTGTCAGTCCTCAGTTGGTAGTGCTCAGTTGTTAGTGGTCAGTGATCACGGAGCCCATCTCTCGTGTCGCGTCGGCACAACGGTAGAAGCCACGGGCTTCAGTCCGCGGCACAACCCCACGGCAGAAGAAGGGCCTTCAGGCCCGGCAAGCTCGCTGCGCTCTGCGACCTGAACCCTGTACCCTGGCTATTTCGCTTCCGGAATCCGGGTCGCCGGCATGCTCCTGAGGACTTCGAGTTCCTTCTGCACCTTCGCCCACTTCTTCGGGTGCTTCTTCGTCTCAATCGGCGCGTTGGGATTCGAGTAGTAGGCCAGAATGTTTTGCCGCAATCCCAGCGGCGGCATCGCGTTCTGCTCCGTCACTTCATGCAGCAGCGTCGCGTACGTTTTGTCCGTCAGCCGATACGTTCCGGGCCGCGTCGGATACCCCGTATCCAGGTCCAGGTCCGGCACCGCAAATCCGTCATTCCCCTTCTGCGCCAGCTCCCCCAGCAACTGCTGGTAGCGATCGATCGTCGCATTGACCGCTTCCACATAGTTTTCTTCCGACTCCCGGCTCGGCCCGCGAATCGCCAGATCCGACAGAATCCCGATCTTCGGCGTGATCAGGATCAGGAACGCCACGATTCGCGTCTTAAAGCTGACCTTGTGCTTGCGATACTGCTCCCAGCCGTTGTCTACCGACGCTTTCTTCACCCGCTCCGCGAACGTGTGGAAACCCGGCAGGTCCTGGTCGGGCGGAAAACTCTTCCGGTGCAGCAGCACTTCTGCATACGAGATGCGCGGCAGGAATTGCCGCACTGCCCAGTCATAGCTGGCGATCGCATGCCGCTCGTGGCCGACAATTTTGTTCAGCCGTAGCCCGTAGGTCGCGTAGAACGCGCGCTCCAGCAGCTTCACGGGCACCTGGAACCCAACATTGCGCAGATAGACTGCCGGAGCAAATCGCGCGTGACTCAGCTGATCGATGTCGAACGCCCACTCCGTTCGTATGTGCGCATGGGGGTCCTGCTCGTACGTCACAACCGGCCCGTACTCCTTCTCAAGATCCGGGAACTCGATCGCCACCGACGGATTCACCGCCTCGCGATGCCCAATCGAGTCGCCCACATAATGCGACAGCGCCCCCAGCGCAAATGCCAGTTCGTTCACGTTGTGCGCCTGGTGGATCAGGTTCGTGATGAAGTCGCCGGTGCGAACGTAGTGCGCCAGATTGCTGAACGGCGGATGCCCAAACGGATAGTACCCCGCGTCCTGAATCACACACCCGCCGTAGGCAAAGGCATGCGCGGTCTCCAGTTCCTTCTCGGTCGTGTTGGGATACTTCGCCAGCAGTACCGGCTTGATGCCGTTCACCCACGTGATGTCGATGATCGTCTCATGGGTGAGAAAAGAAAAGGCGAAAGCCAGTGGCGCGACCAGCAGCAACCCAGCGACGCCAACCCACGCAATTCTTCCCTTCATCCTGCCGCCGTTCCTTGATTGGGTTTTGGGGCCGATTACCAGCAGTAGGATGCACACCGCAAAAAGGGGATGTTCAGAGGCGATTTTGGGCCGCGTGCCAGATGCGAAGGACCTCAACCGCTTCGTCCTTCACGCGATACACCGCAACGTAGGGCAGCCTCCCAAAGACAAGCTCCCGCGTTCCTTCCTCTCGGCCGAGACGGCCCAGCCGTGGGAACTTCTGGAGGGATTGCACGTTTGCATTCAACTCGCGCACGGTCGACTCGGCGTAGCCCGGATGATGCTCCTTCAGATAAGCGGCAATCCGTTCAAGATCGTCCGTCGCATTCGGCGTCCACCGAATCTGCATTTCTCAGGAGGGAAACATCCGGTCGATGCGCGCGTTGATTTCCGCTTGTTCGATGAACTCGCCTCGATCGGCCTGCGCAATGCCGGCGCGAACCGCTTCGCGGAAACGTTGATCCTCATCAAGAAGGTTCAACGCGGCATCCTTAATCAACTGCTCAGGATCAGTGCCCACGACTGCGGCAATCGCCGCCAGCCGGGCTTCCTCATCGGGAGTGAGTCGCACTTCCATGGCGCCATTATAGGACGAACCCGCCCCGCCCCCCGA
>DASZYN010000419.1:0-2354 GCA_035545435.1 Acidobacteriaceae bacterium
CTCATGCAGCAGCAGCGGCCGCGGGCGTGGATTGGGAAGAGCCTATTGGATGCGGATTCTCAATGAGCGCTTCGGGGCAAGGTCTCTGGCTGGTTATAACGAACGCGGATTCTCGCGGGGGAAACGTCCGTGTGCGGGTATCGGATGCAACGGGCGAGATCATTGAGATCAGAACGTTGCCGAGATGAGAGTTGCACAGTGTGACGAGCGGCTGCCCAACAGGGCGTTGCAGCTGACGGGCTTCTGTGTTGGGGGGACGTGTCTCGCTGCCTTGCCGGCTTCGCCCAAGGCAGCGCTCGTGCAGACCGTGACGTCTAGCCGCGTCTGCAAGGGCCCGCAGCTGAACGCCGAGTCGTTGAGGTTGTAGAAAAAGTCGGAAGGCCCTGGGAAAAGGCTTCGTCGATGGATAAAATCTCCGTCGCACAGCAGAACGGAGCCCGAGCGATGGCGCGATACAAGCCGTACGACCTCAACCAGGCGAAGATGATCCCGCTGTCCTACGCGGATCAGATTGTGGAAGGCTCGTTCGAGCACGCGCTCAACGAGATCGTGGAGGAGCACCTGGATCTCACGGTGTTCGAGAAGCGCTACGCGAACGACGATACGGGCCGACCGGCGTATGACCCGAGGGTGCTGCTGAAAGTGGTCCTATACGGGTACTACAAGGGGATCATTTCGAGCCGGATGCTGGCGGAGGCGTGCCGGCGGAACGTGGTGTTCATGGCGTTGTCGGCGGATACGCGGCCGCATTTCACGACGCTGGCGGGATTCGTGAGCGAGCTCGACCGTGAGATTGTGGGCTTGTTCCGCGATGTGCTGCTGTATGCGTCGGAGTTGGGGTTGATCGGGAAGGAGCACTTCGCAGTGGACGGGTGCAAGTTGCCGTCAAATGCGTCGAAGCGGTGGAGCGGGACGCACCAGGAACTGGAAGAGAAGCGACAGAAGCTGGAGCGCGTGGCCGAGCGTATCGTGGAACGGCACCGGGAGCGCGATGGGCAGGAGAAGGAGGGCGCGAGCGCGGCGAGAGACGCGAAGAAGGTGGAGGGCTATCGACGGAAGGTCGAGCAGATCAAAGCCTTCTTGAAGGAGGGAAAGAAGAAGCTGGGTCCGAGCGGCAACGAACAGAAGAGCAACGTGACCGACCCGGAGAGCGCGAAGATGACGAGCTCACGTGGAGTGCTGCAGGGCTACAATGGGCTGGCGGTGGTGGACGATCGGGCGCAAATCGTGGTGCACGCGGAAGCGGTGGGTTCTGGATACGAAGGACACCTGCTCGCGCCGCTACTGGAAGCGACCCGAGAGACCTTCGGCATCATCGAGCCTGGCGAAGACGTGTTGGCGAAGGTGAAGGTGACGGCTGACAGTGGCTTTCACAGCCAGGCCGTGCTGGCAGCTGTCGAGCGGACCGGCGCCAATGCGTACATTGCGGACCGTGACTATCGTCGGCGCGACCCGGTTTTTGCAGGCGCTGGTCGGCACAAGAAGCGGGACCAAAAGGAGCGCGCTCTCGAGCGGCGCAAGCAGCGAGAGCAACTTCCGCAGAAGCCGCAGCTCTTCGGCATCGAAGACTTCGTCTATGACGAAGCCAAGGGGCTCTGTATCTGCCCCGCGGGTCACAAGCTGTATCACAGCGGCAAGCATCTGCTATTCAATGGGTACCGAGTGGCGCACTTCAAGGCACCGATCACCGCATGTCGAAACTGCCCGCTGCGTGCTCAGTGTCTGCGTCATCCCGAGCGCACGGTGCAGCGGTCCATTTGCATCATCAAGGGGCGAGAAGGCGCGAGGACTTCAGACAAGAAGAGCGGCGCGGTGGAACGCATGATGCGCAAGTTTGATACGCCGCGAGGGCGCGAGATCTACAGTCGGAGGATGGGGACGGTCGAACCGGTGTTTGGCAATCTCCAGAACAAGGGGATGAGGCGCTTCACGCTGCGTGGGAAGACGAAGGTCGACGCGCAGTGGCAACTCTTCACGATGGTGCACAACATCGAAAAGATCGCTGGGCGGAGGCGGGCGAGTTGAGGGCGGCGCGAAGAGCGCGGCGTGGGGCCGCCGAGGCGCGTCGTAGACGCCAGCGGGGCGGCGCTGAGCCGAAAATGATCGCCTGAGGTGGAGCGGGGCGCCGCGGCGATCGTGCCGCGGGGTTTTTCTACGGGCTCGTTAGGCAGACTACCAAGATCGTCAATGGCGTCGCGTATCGACGCACAGAGACAAGCGGGCGCGGCAGAGTGGTCTGTCTTGGTGTCCGCGGGCATCCCGTTTGAGTCTGATTCGCAGGAGGGTGCCCGGGCCCGTCCGGTCGCCGGAAGTGGGCGGTCTTACGGTCTTACGCCGTGTCATGCGGGAAGATC
>DASZYN010000420.1:0-4274 GCA_035545435.1 Acidobacteriaceae bacterium
TATCGAGCTTCACCCCATGCTCACCGAACAGATGCTGCGCCGATCCCCCGCGCTTGCGGTGCTGAACAACATTGCGTCGGCTCATCATGAGAAATGTGACAGCTCCGGCTACCACAAGCGGGTGCGCGCCGATCTTGGCGATTTTGCGGCATGTATCCTCGCGGCGACAGAAATTTACGTGGGCATGACGACCGAGCGTGCCGACCGCGCGGCCTTTTCCGCCGATGAAGCTGCCGCAGAACTGCGGCGGCTCGCCAGCGAAGGTGCGCTCGACCCGCGCGCAACACAGGTGGTGCTCACGGCCGCCGGTCACAACGAGAGCAAAGCGCCAGCGCCCGGCCGGACGCAAAATCCTGGCGGGCTCTCACCTCGCGAAGTGGATGTGCTGCGCCTCGCGGCCCGCGGTCTTACAACCCAGGAAATCGCTGAACGGCTCTTCATCTCGCCCAAGACCGCCGACCATCACATTCAGCACATCTATAACAAGATCGCAGTCTCGACGCGTGCAGCTGCCGCTCTCTGGGCGATGCAAAACGCTGTCGTGCAGTAAGTGGACGGTGATCCGAATCATCAACGCACCACCGGGGAAGGTTTTGCGGGAAGTCCCCGGTCGTTGTCAGGAACCTCCGCCACAGCCTGCGTTGACACCCATACCCAGATAGCTATATAAAGACGTCTTAATATGGCCAGGACCGATGCGCTGCAAGGGTCACTCGATTTGCTGGTGCTCAAGATCTTGTCGCGGCGGCCGCGGCTTCACGGCTACGCCATCATGGCTGCCATCGCCGATACATCGGCGAAGTATTGCGCGCCGAGGAAGGGTCGCTTTACCCGGCCCTCTATCGCATGGAGGAAGCAGGCTGGATTCGCGCCGAGTGGATCAGGAAGGATTCGGGCCGCCGCGCGCGCATCTACGAGCTAACCGCCGCAGGCAAAAAGCAACTCGGTGTGGAAGAGTCGCGCTGGCAGTCCGTGAGCGTGGCCGTCAATCGCGTTCTGCGGGAGGCATGAGATGTCGATGGGGTCCCGTATCTCGAATGCTCTGCGCGGCGAGCGCCTGAATCGCGAGATTGATGAAGAGCTGCAGGCCCACATTGAAGAAGCCATTGCCTCAGGGCGCGATCCCGGCGAAGCACGCCGTGCATTGGGCTCCACGCTGCGTGTCTGCGAGGCGAGCCACAGCATTCGCGCTGCGGGATGGCTCGAGTCGGTTGTCTCAGATGTGAAATTCGGCTGGCGGCAGCTGTGCCGCAACAAGGTCGCGTCCGCTGCCGCTGTGCTGTCGCTCGCTCTCGGCATGGGCTCTTGTGTCGCAGCCTTCCGTCTGATCGACGCTCTGCTTTGGCGTCCGATGCCCATCTCCGGTTCCAGCAGGCTCTACGTCCTCTCCCGCCAAATGACCGGTTTGTATGGCAAGCCGATCGAGGACGGCCACTGGGCCACGCCGGATTACAAGCTCATGCGCGATGCCGTCAGGGACCAGGCCGACCTCATCGCCGTCAGCGACGCCGATCGCACCGACATTACCTGGACCACTGACGAGGATGTTGAGAAGGCCCACGTCGCTTATGTGTCCGGCAACATGTTCCCGCTCTTCCGCCTTGAGCCCGCGCTCGGCCGCCTGCTCTCTCCCGCCGATGACCGCGGTCCCGGCGCCAGTCCGTATGCCGTCCTCTCCTGGGACTACTGGAATCGCCGCTTTGGTCGCGATCCCCGCGTCCTCAGTCGCCTTGTCCACATCGGCGACCAGAGCTTCGAGATCATCGGCGTCGGCCCTCGCGATTTCACCGGCACCGAGAAGGGAACCGTCGCCGACATCTTCCTGCCCCTCAGCATGAACAGCCTCGCCACCCAGGAAAGATTCGACTGGCACCGTATCTTCCTGATGTTGAAACCTGGCGTCAGCCCGAAAACCGCCCTCGAACCGCTGCGGCAGCACCTCTCTGCGGTCAACCATGTTTTCGGAAGCGCGTGTTCCACGTGCTTCCGGGGTGAGACCCGGGCGTCCATCGACCGCTTTCTCAATCAGACGCTTGTCCTGGCTCCGGCCGGTGCGGGCATCTCCGATCTTCAGAAGGAATATCGCCGATTGCTGGGGATGCTCGGTCTGCTGGCCGCTCTGGTCCTGCTCATCGCCTGCGTCAACGTCGCGAACATGATGACCGCCCACGCGGCTGGCCGCGCCCATGAGATGGCTCTCCGCATTTCAATCGGCGCCGGCCGTCGTCGCCTCGTCCAGCTCATTCTTTGCCAGAGTGCCCTGCTCGCGGTCCTGGCTTCTGTCGCTGGCGCATTCTTTGCGGCGTGGTCGGCGCCGTTTGTGCTCAGCCTCGTCAATCGGCCCGACAACCCTGCACGTCTCGCGCTTCCTGGCGACTGGCGCGTGCTTCTCTTCGGCTTCGGACTCATGCTCCTCGTCGCTCTGCTGCTCGGTTTACTTCCTGCGCTCCGTGCCTCTTCGGTCCGGCCCGTCGCCGCGCTCAAAGGGGGTGAAGACCCGCATTCGCCACGCCGTCTCCTGCGCGCATCCGTTGCGGGTCAGGTCACTTTCTGTTTTCTGGTCCTCTTTCTGTCGTCACTGTTCGTCACATCGTTCCGGCGCCTGCAGAGCCGCCCCCTCGGTTTCTCCACCGAACGTTTGCTCCTGCTTGAAACCGTTGCCGGCAAAGGTCAGCTCCCCGTCGTCTGGAATCAAACGGCCGAGGCTCTGCGGGCCGTCCCGGGCGTCGACTCGGTCGCCATCTCAAGCTGGCCACTCCTGGGACGCATCAAGATCAACAGCGACATCTCCATCAACGGAGCAGCTCCCGGTCCGACTCCCGCCTTTTTCCTGAACGTTTCCCCAGGCTGGCTCTCGACGATGAAGATCCCCCTGGTTTCCGGCCGCGACTTTAGCCCGCAGGACACCTCGCCGGGAGCCGCCATCGTGAACGAAACCTTCGTCAAAACTTTTTTTCCTGGCCAGGATCCTATCGGCCGCACCTTTAAACGCGGTACCCATCAACCCGCCAACAAAATCGTCGGCGTTACCCCTGACGTCCCTGACCACGATCTGCGCGAGCCCAACCGCGCCGTCTTTTACGTTCCCCTCAACTCCATCGACGAGAAATCCTTCCCCACCGCCGTCCGCTTCGCCACCTTCGCCATACATACCGAAGGGCAGAACCCGCTCGCCCTCGCCGGCTCTCTTCGCCAACTCATCGACAAGCGCCACAACGGCCTTCGCGTCTCGAACATCACCACGCAGCTCGATCTAATCCGCGATCAGACCGTTCGCGAGCGCATGATCGCCATCATCGCCGCGTTTTTTGCCGCGGTCGCGCTGCTGCTTGCCGGTATTGGACTTTACGCTGTTCTCAACTACAGCGTCCTCCAGCGACGCCGCGAGATCGGTATTCGCATGGCGATTGGCTCGCCTCGTGTCGACATCGTGCGCATCGTGACTTTCGACGTCTTCCTTATGATCGCGATGGGAGGCTGCGCCGGCGTCGCGCTCGGTTTTGGTGCAGCGCGTGCTGTCGCGTCGCTCTTCTACCAGGTCAAAGCAAGCGACGGAGCAATGATCGCGCTGCCGGCGTGCGCCCTTCTGCTGACAGCGCTCATTGCCACACTTCCTGCCGTGCTTCGCGCGCTGCGCACAGACCCTACTGAGATCCTGCGCGTGGAATGAAGACGCGCAAAATTAGAATGCCCTGCAATCAATTGACTGCAGGGCATTCTTCATCGGCTTGTATCCCGTAATAAGCCAGGCCACCCGGTGAAACCTTGTAGGCTTGCTGTCGATTGTCGAAGAGCTGGCCTCACCCACTGCGCTGAGCGGGTGTCAGGGAAGCAATTCGATCATGAGGGCTTCAGAGGGCGCGAGTTCGACGGCATCGGCGACTGATTCTCCCTCTCGTCGCAGATCCGTGCAGGCAATGATCGAACCCAGCTTCACAGCAACGGTGCGAGCCTGCTCGGAAAGATTCATCATGACAGCCACGCGTTTGCCTGTATCGGACCGGAGGAACTGGATTACGCCATCGTAGGCGGTCAGATCTGTGAGACCACCCAAAACGAGCACTGGCTCTGCGCGCCGCATTCGCAACAGATGCCGATAGAAGGACAGGATCGACCCCGGATCGTTTCTCGAGGATTGCACGTTCAGGGCCTGGTTGGCATCGCCGATCGGTAGCCACGGTCGCCCGGTTGAAAATCCCGATGAGAGCGAACCATCCCAGGGCATCGGCGTTCGCTCCGGATCGCGGCCCATCCCAATGCCCGGTTGCCTTTTC
>DASZYN010000421.1:0-5125 GCA_035545435.1 Acidobacteriaceae bacterium
GACGGTTGGCTGGACATCTACCTGACCAACGGAAGTCGCTTCGATGCCCATTGGCCTGCGGGGAAAGAGCCCACCACGCACCTCTACCGAAATAACCGCGACGGCACATTTACCGACGTCACAGCGAAATCGGGATTGGGCCGCACCGGCTGGCAGACCGGTGTGTGCGTCGGGGATTACGACAACGACGGGTGGGACGACCTGTTCTGCACATTTTGGGGTCATAACGTTCTTTTCCACAACAACGGCGACGGCACCTTCGCCGACGTCACGAAGAAGGCCGGCCTCCGTCAGGAACACGGGCGATGGGGAACGGGTTGCACCTTTCTCGATTACGACCGCGACGGCCAACTTGACCTGTTCGTATGTAACTTCGTCAAGCTGGACCCGGATCGGCCATTTCCTCCCGCCGTCACTGCGATGTGCCAGTGGAAGGGAATTCCAACTATGTGCGGGCCGCGCGGTCTCCCCGGCGATACCAACCTGCTTTACCACAACAATGGCGACGGGACCTTCACCGATGTAACCGAAAAGGCCGGAATCCTGAAGCCCGGCCCGCGATATTCGATCACAGCAGTCTCCTGTGATTTCGACAATGATGGCTGGCCCGATATTTACGTGGCAGTGGACTCCGAGCCCAGCATCCTGTTCAGGAATAATCACGACGGAACCTTTACCGATGTCGCTGTCATGTCAGGCTGCGCATACAACGCAGATGGACACGAACAGGCTGGGATGGGCATCGGAGTTGCAGACTATGACTGTGATGGATGGCTCGACATCTTCAAGACGAATTTTGCCGACGACACCTCTGACCTGTACCACAACAATGGCGATGGGACATTCAACGACTTATCATCCAGCGCCGGGTTGGGGACTAATAGTAACTATGTGGCATGGGGCTGCGGCTTCGTCGACTACGACAACGATGGATGGAAAGACATCGTCCAGGTGAACGGCCATGTCTATCCCGAGGTGGACAGGTATAACTTTGGCGAAGCATTCAAAAATCCCCGCCTCGTCTATCGCAATCTTGGAAACGGGAAATTCGAAGATGTCTCGGCACAAATGGGACCGGGAATCACGGAGCGCTTTTCCAGCCGCGGCGCAGCGTTCGGCGATTTCGATAATGACGGCGGGATGGACATCCTGATCCTGAACATGAATGATCGGCCGTCGCTGCTCCGCAATGTGGGCACGAGACAGAACTGGATCACCCTCAAGCTCATTGGAACCCACTGCAATCGGACAGCCATCGGCGCGCGGGTGCGGGTAGCGACCGGCAAGCACGTACAGATGGATGAGGTGCACAGTGGAACCAGCGTCATGTCGCAGAGCGATTTACGACTGCATTTTGGACTGGGCAAGGCAGAGACCGCGGACTGGATCGAAGTGAAGTGGCCAACGACACAGAAGATCGAGCGTTTTACGAGTGTTCAGGCGAACCGGTTTCTGACGATTCGCGAGGGCCAGGGAATTATTGCGACCTATGTTCCGCCCGGGAAATAGTCTGTTGCTGATTACTCGCGTGGGTTTTTGCCGGCCGTGTCTGTGCCGGCAGAAGAAATAACGAATTGTTTGATTTCCCGCCGCTGTTGCTCGACCTCGGCCGCCTGCAGCTGCCGCAGCTCATCGTGTTTCGCAAATGCCTCACGCGCTTTCGCAGATTGGCCGGTCCGGTCGAACGCCATGCCGAGCCGGTAATAGCCCTCACTGAGGTCAGGTTTCGCATCGATTGCCTTGCTGTAGAGCGAAATCGCCGAGGCATAGTTCCCCGACCGAGCCTGCAGATTGCCTAACTCGAGCCAGGCTTCCCCGCACCGGGGGTCGGCCGTAACAGCTTCATGTAGTAACTCGGCAACCTGCTGCTCAGCGGGCGAATCGGCGGAAGGCTGCTGTTCCCTGAGTGCCATTGCAAAGTAATAATCGGCAAGCGCATTTTCCGGATGGCGCCGATGAAACTCGGCGAGCTTTTGTGCGACGCAGGGAAGGGGACGAGGCGCGACAAGCACAATACGCCCCATAAAGAGATACGGTTCAGGATTGTCCGGCTCGAGTCCGGCAGCCTGACACAGGCGCCCCGCAGCATCATCGTAAAGTGCAGCCGAAAAAAAGGCGACGCCCAGAGCGGTGAGCATGCGTGCAGATTTCGGCCAGGCTCGGACTCCCTGCTCAAAAACATCGCGCGCCTGCAAGACGGCACGATGGTAGAGAAGTTCAGAGCCCCACGCAAAATAATTCTGTTCGCTCGGATCCATTCGAGCGGCCTGTGCGAACTCGTTTACGGCCGTCACGGGGTCGCCAAGCGATTCGTTCAGCAGGCCGGCCAGACGGTGAAGGTCGGCCGCGTTTGCATGAGCAGAGAGATTTTCCAGATGCTTCCGCGCTCCGGCTGATTCGCCGGCCCGCTTACAGGCTTCAGCGAGGGCATACTCATTCTCCGCATCCGAGCGCTCGAGACTGTACGCGGTCTCCAGGAGCCTGACGGCGTCAGCATACTTCCGGCTCCGCAAATAAAACAGGCCAAGACAATGTTCTGCCTCAAAACTTCGGGGCTGGCTGGCCACCGCGGCTTTCAGAGCAGCTTCGCCTTCGGTACATGGACGAACCGGCGGAGAGTTGTTATCCGGAGCAAGCTTCAGAGTTTCTCGAGTCAGAGCTTCGCTGGTGCGAAGACTGGCATCGGATCCGTGACCACCTGCTGCGGTCCAGTCAGCAATCCCCGCAATGGTGAAATGAGGATCATCGGCAAACTGCATGGATTGAGAGAGCGCAGCCGAAGATTCCCCGCCCGATGCTCCGGTGGTTTCCTGGTGGAATTCCAGGGCTACCTGGGTCGTTGCCCCTGAACCGACATCGATCCACTCTGAAATAGTCTGGCCGGTGGATAGGATGGCCGTGATGCGGTAGCGTCCCGGAACGATATTGTGAAATTCAAAACCACCACTTATGTCAGACGTTGCGAGTCGAGAGGCGCCCCCGCTCAGTCGAATCGATGCGTTGGGGATGGCGTTGTGATTGGCGTCGACGAGATGGCCTGAAATGGAGCCAGGTGAAGAACTCCCCTGGGCAACGGCCGCGCCGGAGAGGACAGCAAGGAGCAGAATGACCTGCAGGGCGGCGCGGGCACAGCGCTGGCGTTCTGATTTCCGTTTGTGCATCCGAAATCCTCACGGCCGCGTACAGGATGATCGACTTGCCGGCCCCCGGACTCGCAGCGGCTGCAGCGCGTGATGCCCAGTATCGCGGATTCCGAATTTGGAGCGCAACAACCTCCCATCATCGTGCACCTGATTCAGCCATTTGCGATGCCGGTTCGCATTGGCGTATTTTCTTCGTGACGTATACTTGGCGGGCTCGGAAAACCTGGTAAAACCGTGGCGTCCTTAAAGCCAGGGGATCGCCGGGATTCCGTTCGTTGAAAGGTTGAGCTGGAGGCTCGATGAAACCGTTTTCACGCCGTGATCTTCTCAAGTCCAGTATTGTTGCACCGGCTGCGGCTGTTGCCCTTCACCAGATGGGACCTCTGGGAATGGCCATGGAGAAAGGCGCAGAGACCGCACCTTCAACTCCTGCTCAGAACGCGGCGAATACGCCCCTCACCGCCTCCGACCGCGAGCGCCTGCTCCTCGACTTTGGCTGGCGCTTTCACTTCGGCAACGCCAATGATCCCTCGAAAGATTTCGGCCTCGGCAGCGGCAGAGGAGGAGACTTCCAGAAGACCGGCAATTTCCTTCCTGCATCAAACCCCGCCTTCGACGACGCCGACTGGACGCCTGTGGACCTGCCCCACGACTGGGCCATTGAGCTGCCCTTCACCAATGATCCGGCTCTCGCCAGCAAGGGTTTTTATCCCCTCGGCCGCGCCTATCCGTCCACCAGCGTCGGCTGGTATCGCCGCGTCTTCGAACTTCCGGCTTCCGACGCCGGCAAACGCATCAGCCTTGAATTCGACGGCGTCTACCGCGAAACTCTGGTCGCCCTGAACGGCTTTTACATCGGCCGGCATAGCGGCGGCTACGACCCCTTCAGCTTCGACGTAACAGACTTCGTCAACCCAGGCGCAATCAACGTCCTCCTCATCCGCGTCGACGCCACACTGAGCGACGGCTGGTTCTACGAGGGGGCCGGCATCTATCGCCATGTCTGGATGGTGAAGACCAGTCCCGTCCACGTAAAGAAATGGGGAACGTTCGTCGCCTCCGAAGTGCGCTCCGGCGAAGCCGCACTCTCCATCCGAACCGAAGTCGAAAACCAGAGCAAATCTGCGCACAGCATCCGCGTCGTTTCCACCGTACTGGATTCCTCGGGCCGCACAGTCGCCTCGGCAACCAGTTCGCCCCAAAACGTCGCCGACGGTGCAGAGCAAACCTACGAGCAAAAGCTGACCGTGCAGCGCCCGCAGCTCTGGTCGCTCGAGGAGCGGAATCTCTACAAGCTCGTTACCGAACTTCGCGCAGACGACGCCACCGTCGATCGCTACGAGACTCCGTTCGGGATCCGCAGCATCACCATCGATCCGCAAAAGGGTGTTTTCCTCAACGGCCAGCCCGTCCAGATCAAGGGCACCTGCAATCATCAGGATCACGCCGGCATTGGAGCTGCCGTTCCTGACTCCGTCCAGTACTACCGCGTGCGCAAGCTGCAGGAGATGGGCTGTAACTCCCTGCGCACCTCCCACAATCCACCCACATCGGAACTTCTCGATGCCTGCGACCAGCTCGGCATGCTCGTCTTCGACGAGACCCGCATGATGTCCACCAACCCTGAAGGCCTCAATCAATTCGCGAACCTCATCCGTCGCGACCGCAATCGGCCCAGCGTCTTCATGTGGTCCATGGGCAACGAAGAACGCGTCGCCAACTCAGAGCGCGGCGTCCTGATCCTTTCCGGTATGAAAGCGTTGGCGGAGCAACTCGACGGCACTCGTCCCGTCTCCATCGCCCCCACGGGCGCGATTGGCACCGGAGGCCTCGCCGTCTGCGATGTCATCGGCTACAACTACATGGATCCCGGCGCGCTCGCCTATCACCAGGCCCATCCGGATAAGCCCGTCATCGGCACCGAAACCGTCAGTGCCGTCGGGACGCGCGGGATCTACATTACCGATCCCGCCAAAGGCTAC
>DASZYN010000422.1:0-5559 GCA_035545435.1 Acidobacteriaceae bacterium
CGAAAAGAACTGGCCCGGCCTCAGGGGATACATGCTGCGGCCGTTCTTCCACGACGCAAAGAACCAGTTCGCCATCGTCTGGCTCTTCGCCACCGTCGAGGATCGCAACCGCAATTTCGACGCCCAGGATCGCGCCAATGATCTCGAACGCGCCGCTCTGGCCAAAGTGAAGCCCTTCGAAGATCGCTTCAAGGCCCGCTACGGCGATTACACCGTCACCTACACCCACGACGACGACTGGGTCGTGCAGTAAGCCATACCCGCGTCGCTCCCCTCGGGAAACTCCAGCCCATTCGTCACATCCTCTCTTGACATATTCCTATATAGGAATACATTGGCCCCATGGCCAGAACCGCGCACCCCGACGACGTCTTCTCTGCCATCGCCGAACCCAGACGCCGCGAGGTCATCGCCGTCCTGGCCAACGGCCGGGAGTACGCCGTCAATGACATCGTCCTCAGCGTGAAGATGGCCCAGCCCTCCGTCTCCAAGCACCTCGGAGCCCTGCATCGGGCGGGCGTTGTCACCATGGTCCGCCGGGGACGCCATCGCATGTACCGGCTCAACGCCGCTGGCCTCAAGCCGGTTCACGACTGGGTGAAGGTCTTTGAGCGCTACTGGACCCACCAGATCGACGAAATCAAACAGCGCGCCGAGCGCAAAGCCCTCGAGCGCATGATTCGCCTCAACGACAGCTCAACCGAAAAGAAGGAGGAGTAATGGCAGCGACCGTAGTGGAAGACGTTCTGCAGGCCTTCGAGATCGTGAAGGAAGAGGAGATCGCGGCGCCCATTGGCATCGTCTTCGAAACCATCCTCGAACAAATGGGCCCGCTCAACGCTACTCCCGAAAAACCGATGCCCATGGTGCTCGAGCCGTGGCCTGGCGGACGATGGTTTCGCGACCTCGGCAACAATGACGGCCATTACTGGGGAGCCGTTCAGGCTATCAAAGCGCCCAGCCTCCTTGAGATCTCCGGTCCCCTCTTTATGTCCAGTCCCGCCGTCTCCAACGTGCAGTACCGGCTGACCGAAGAGAACGGCGTGACCCGCATGCGCTTCGTGCATCGCGCCATGGGTTGGATCGGCGAACAGGACCGCCGCGTCGACGAAGGATGGGGTGACTTGATGACACGCATTCGCACCGCGGCCACAGCCAGGAGAGCCAGGTAGCCATGTGCCCCTTCTGCATTGCGACCGCGGTCTGGATTGCGGCCGGTGCTGTCTCGACCGGCGGCCTCTCGGCCCTCGCCCTTTCAAAGCTCAATAAGAAAAAACCCGACGAACCTCAACAAGGAGTTGCTCATGATCCCCAATGAACAGATCGCAGCCATGAAGAAGCCTCCCGTCGTCTCGGCGGAGGAATGGCAGAAAGCCTGGGCGGAGATGTTGGTGAAAGAAAAAGAACTCACCCGCTCCCGTGACGCTCTGGCCGCAGCGCGCCGCCGCATGCCCTGGCTCGCTGTCGAGAAGAACTACGTCTTCGAAGGTCCGCTGGGCAAAGCCTCCCTCCTCGATCTCTTCGAAGGCCGCCGCCAGCTTGTCCTCTATCGCGCCTTCTACGATCCCAACGTCTACGGCTGGCCCGATCACGCCTGCATGGGCTGCTCGATGGGCGCCGACCAGGTCTCGCACCTCTCCCACTTGCACGCGCGCAACACCACGCTGGCCTATGCCTCCCGCGGATCCCAGGAAAACCTCGCCCTCCTCAAACAGCGCATGGGCTGGGAGAAGATTCCCTGGTACACCATCACCGATGATTTCGATAAGGACTTCGGCGTCGATCAGTGGCACGGTCACAACGTCTTTTTCCGCGACGAGAACAACAGGATCTTCCGCACCTACTTCATCAACGCTCGCGGCGATGAATCCATGGGCAGCGTCTGGAGCTATCTCGACGCCACCCCGCTCGGCCGCCAGGAGGACTGGGAAGATTCCCCGCAGGGCTATCCGAAAACATCGCGTTATAAATGGTGGCGCTGGCACGACTCCTACGGCAAAGAAGATGCCGCCTGGGACCAGGTCGTCGACAACGCCTCCGCCCTCCTCAACCTGTGACGCTCGCAGGGCGATCCGCTTCCGGTCTCCAGATTCGCTTCAACCCGGCATCGGCAGCCCTGCCACAACCACCAAAGAAAAAGGCTCCGGGGACACCGCTCCGGAAAAATTCCAGGACGGTGTTCGGACCCCGGAAGCCTCATGAGGAAATCGGTTCGGGCCGAAATGGCTGTCGTCTCCGTTCTGCTTCGTCAGCTGCCCACCAGATCACCCACCGTCGTGCCCAGCGTGATGCGTGTGCCCACCAGCTTGCCCTTGATTTCGATCAGCAAATTTCCCGTCGCATCATACTGGTCGATGACGAACGTGCCGGTGAACGTTCTGCCGTCGCGGCTGACAACCACGTCCTGAGGGATATGCGCGTAACCCAGCGGCGTATTGGGATCGGTGGACGGATCGAAGGCGATCCCGAAGTGATTCAACAAATAGTGGCGCTCACCCACCTGTTTCCATACCCCGTAGCAGACGTCTCCCGTTGCCGGCGGACGCGAGTCCAGTGTTTCTTCCGTGCCGTCGCTGTGCCACATGGTAAGTCCGCTGTCCACCTGGGCTCCGTCCGGGGGAAGCCCCGCGCCGGTGTTGCCCTCGGCGATAAAAGCCACGTGCCACAGGCCTACGATGCCGGCGTCATGGTCATGGTCCGAAGCCATGAGGAGCTGCGCAGCCCCTCCCACTTGCCCATCCCACGCCTGCTTCGCCACGTGCGCCTTAAGGAAGGGGTTGGCACAAACGGCGGACGCCATCGGAACCCACAAGGCTCCCACGGCAACCGCCCCCATCATCAGCATCAGTTTCCTGACTCGTGCGTTCATCGAGTTTCCTCCACCAGGGATTGAAGAGTCTCTGCCCGGACCTGAACCCCGATGTTGTATCCAACGGCGCTGAGGCCAGACCGGGCGAATCTCCTCGATACCTGGGCTGGCGCGCAATCTCTGATGTATTAGTTCCGGCTGTTTTTTGCCTAAGTATGCAAGTTACTGACCTACAAGGTGCTTGCACGCTAGCGAGGCTATCCTGCCTGCGAAATCAGGCTCGCATGCTATACTTCCGCCCCAACGTCCTTTAGTGTCGGCCAACGTGGAGGCCTCTTTGTATGGTTCGCTTCGGCCCCTATGAGGTTCGCCCTTCCACGCGCGAACTCTTTCGGCACGGCCTCCGGATCAAGTTGCCGCCTCAGGCTTTTGAAGTTCTGCGCGTCCTGCTTGAGCGTCCCGGCGAGCTCGTCACCCGCCAGGAATTCCACCGGATCCTTTGGGCCGCCGACACCTTCGTCGACTTCGACCAGGGCCTGAACAACGCCATCAAGCGCATTCGCGAAGTTTTGAACGATTCGGCCGACGCTCCCCGCTATATCGAGACCCTGCCCCGGCTGGGTTATCGGTTCATTGGCACTGTCGAACGGGCCGAGGCGGAGATGGCAAGTCCAGCGGGTCAAAACGGCCACGCGCCCGCTCCCGCATCGGCGCTGTCAGCAAAGCCGGCGTTAGCCCCTGAACTGGAAGTCGAAGCGCCCGCGCCTGCCAGTCGTCGAAAGTCACTTCCTGGGCTGATGCTGGTAGCGGCAGCAGCATTGGCGCTGTTGCCTGTGACCTGGCTGTTTCGTCCTTCCTATCCCGAGCCCCGTATTACTGGCGAGGCCCAGCTGACCGCCGACGGCATACCGAAATGGGGCCCGTTGGTCACCGACGGGCTGCGCGTCTATTTCACGGAGAGGCTGAACGGGAAAGAAACGATCGCCGCCGTACCCATCTCCGGCGGACAGGCCGTCCCCTTGCGAACGCCTTTTGACCAGGCTGGTCTGTATGCGATTTCTCCTAACAGAAACGACCTGTTAATCGCAGAGACTCACGATATGCACCGGGATGCTCCGTTGTGGCGCCTGCCGATCATCGGAGGCACGCCGCGCCGCCTGGGCACGCTCGCCGCCCATGATGCCAGCTGGTCGCCCGACGGTACGCGACTCGCCTGCACGATTGGCTCCGCTGTCTACATCGCCAACGCCGATGGCAGCGATCCCCGAATTCTGGTGCCATCCACTGGTGTTCAGAACGAACTCGCGTGGCACCCCACCTGGTCCCCCGATAGCCGTCGCCTTCGCTTCGACTACTTCGAAATGCAAAGGACTGAGGCGAAGATCTGGGAGGTCAACGTCGACGGCACCAACCTGCATCCGTTATTTGCTTCCCCGCAGGATTGGCCGATGCAGGCCTATGGAACCTGGACCGCGGACGGCCGCTTCTACATCTTCTCCGCATGGAAGGAAAAGGAATCGTCCACCCCGACGGCTGCAGCGAACCTGTGGGCCGTACGCGAAAAGGTTGGGCTCGTTCACCGGACTTCGCCTTCACCGAATAGTCTGACTGCCGGTCCCATTCGCTATTTTTTTCATACTCCGAGCCTCGACGGCGAAACGATCTTTGCTCTCAGTTCTCTGAAACATGGCGAATTGATGCGATACGATCCGCATTCAAAGCGCCTCTCGCTCTACGCGTCTGATTTCTCCGCCGAAGGAGTCTCTTTCTCCCCGGACGGCGCCTGGATGGTCTGGGTGAAATTTCCCCAGGGAGAACTGTGGCGAAGCCGCACTGACGGCAGCGAGCCCCTGCAGCTGTCCTCGCGCCCCTTATTCGTCACCTCCCCGGTATGGTCTCCGGATGGCCGGCAAATCGCCTTTGCCGGAATGCGCGCTGGCGAAACATGGCGCAGCTATACCGTCTCCGCCGATGGCGGCGATCCCCGGCCAATCGGAGCAATCGGGGAAGCACAGGACCCGGCCTGGTCTCCGGATGGAAACTCGCTCGTTTACGTCGACACCTCTCATGGTGACGACAACACCCTGATCCAGATCAGGAATCTGCGTTCCGGAGATGTCACTTCAATTCCAGGCTCGCGCGGTTTCTGGTCTCCACGCATGTCGCCCGATGGCCGCTGGATCGCCGCACTCTCCAATAACATCCGCAAGCTGTTGCTGTTTGACTCACACACCCGAACATGGAAAGAAGTGGCGACTGCCGACGGCATCATCGTCTGGCCGCAATGGTCGCGCGACAGTACATATCTCTACTTTTCTTATGGCGACCCTGAGCCTCACATCTTCCGCATCAATGTCAACGGCGGCAAGCCAGAGGCGATTCTGACTTTGAAGGACTTCCGCACCACCGGCGTCCTGCCCGGTTGGTTTTCCGTCGCCCCCAACGGCGACATATTGTTGTTGCACGATGCCGGTGGCGGCACCGAGATCTATGCGCTTTCCTGGGATGCTCCCTAGCGCTGAACGGGACGCTGCCCTGCCTCCCTTCTTGACAAACCCGCAACGCACCTGACAGCATGGGTGCCGCAGCCGAGGAGGTCAGACCACTCACGGCCCAACTCCAAAGGAGCACCGACCCAACATGGCGGAATCAACGCGCAGGGAATTTGTCACAGCAGGAGGCGCCGCCCTCGCGGCTGCTGCCGTTTCGTGGAATGCCAAGAGCTACGCCGCCATCGCCGGCGCCAATGA
>DASZYN010000423.1:0-12195 GCA_035545435.1 Acidobacteriaceae bacterium
GGGCGCTCTGAAAATCAGGCGAAGAGAATTTGGTGCGGAAGGGGGGACTTGAACCCCCATGCCTTTTGGGCGCCACCCCCTCAAGATGGTGTGTCTGCCAATTTCACCACTTCCGCACTTAAAAACTGCTTTGTTTTCAACTTGTTGACCGGAACCGTTGTTGAGGGCCGATTCCAGTGTATTCATTTTTGTCACTACCCTGCGCCTCGTGCCTCGGTGTGCCTGCCGGCGGTTCTCAAGTCCGCCCAGTCGCATGAACAACGCCTGTACGGCGTTGGCCTGCGGATGCACGTAGCGCCTCGTCGTTTTAATGTTATCGTGGCCCGCCACGTACTGCAACGTAAACGGGTCTGTGGGCTCGATCGTGCCAGGAACGCTTGCCGCGTGGATTCGAACGGCGGCACACGGAATACTCCTGGAACCGCCCAAACGGCAAACCCTGAATGTCCGCCGCTTGTCAGTCCTGTGGCAGCGGCCGACAATAACATGCAGCGATGCAACTTCCTCTGCGCAGATTGCTGTTGATCATCGGCCTCTGCGTCGCGTCCACGTGGACGGCTGAAGGCCAGTCCACGCCCGGCGTTCAGGATGGCGTTGCCCTGATGCAGCAGGGGCGCCTCGAAGAGGCGCGCGCCATCTTCCAATCGGTTCTGCAGCGCGATCCCCAAAACCAGCAAGCCCAGGATCAGGCGGTTGCTGCCACAGAGCGTCTGGCCCTGGAGCAGAGAGCCGGCAATCATACTGTGGACGCGCTCCAGGAATTGATGGATGGCCAAAAATTAGTGCCGTCCAGTGCGCGCCTTGCCTATGACATCGGCATCCTTGAAGACGAGATGCAGTTGTATCCGGAGGCGGCGCGAGCGCTGGAAACCGCAAAGCAGCTCCATATGGACGATCCCATGCTGCTCTATGCGATGGCGCGGGTGCAGATGGATGCAGGGCAGCTGGAAACGGCCGCACAGACCATGCAGCAATACCTGCAGGTGCGGCCCGGCGATGCCAGCGCCCACTTCGGGCTGGGCCGGATTTATCAGATCGGAATGAAGTTCGACAAGGCTGTGCCGGAGTTTCAGGAATCCATCCGTCTGCAGCCGGTGCAAAGCGAGGCCTGGTACCAACTCGGAGACATCGCACTGAAGCAGCATGAGTTTGATGAAGCTCTGACGGACTTCAACCACACACTCGAACGCAATCCCCGCCATGGTGGCGCGCTGGCCGGCTCCGGAGAATGCCTCTTCCGGGAAAAGCGATATGAAAAGGCGCTGAAGTTTCTTGACCGCGCCATTGCGGCCGCGCCCGATTATCAGACAGGCCACTACTATCGCGGACTGACGCTGGCCAGACTCGGACGGAAAGAAGAATCCGAGAAGGAGCTGGCTACAGCCACGGCGCTTGCGGATGCGGAAAACAAGAAATCGGCTACGCGCTATCAGCTCACCGTGACCGGGCAGCCTTAGTGCAGTGACGCCAGCGAACCGCGCGGCCGACGGCTTTTCTATAACCCTCGACCAGCGGCACGGCCCACAGAGTGCGCCGGCGCATCGCCCACGCCCTGTTTTTCGCTCCAGTATCAATCGCGGCTGTGTTTGCCGTAGAGCGTTTCGCAAAGTGCGAACTCAGCCCGTGCTTTGTCCGCTTCACCCAGGTTTCGATACGCCTGACCCAGCTCGAAATGGGCCTTGGGATCTTTCGGATCGAGCCGGACGGCTGCCTCCAGCTCGCTCGCGCCTGCCTTTGCATCGCCGGTTAACGACAGCGCGCGCCCCAGTTTTTCGCGGGCTTCCGCCAGATCCGGCGCCAGTGCCGCCGCTGTTTTCAGGGATGGCACAGCCTCCGCGGCGCGCTGCTGCTCGAGGAGAAAAACTCCCAGGTCGAGAAACGGCCATGGATCGGTAGTCTTTCGTTCCGTGGCCCACTGCGCTGCCTGCCGCAGCGCCGCCTCGGCCTTGTCCGTTTGGTTCTCGGCGTCCAGCGTCAGGCCCAGGTTCTCCTCTGCCTTCAGATGTTCGGGCCGGAGGGTCAGAACCCGCCGAAAGGCCAGTTCTGCCTGGTCGAAGTGATTCTGCGTGTAGAGACAGCGCCCGAGGCTGTACAGGACGTCCGCATTGGAGGGGTCGGTGGAGAACGCGATGCGCAGCCAGTGCACCGCGTCGTCATAGTCGTTCAGGAGCACGTAATCCAGAGCCACGGAACGCAGCTCATTCGCGGTTGGGCGGCGAAGCGCGGCCGCCTGCGTGTACAGAGCAAGCGACTCCTTCGGCTTCACCTCCTGCCGCAGGACCAGCGCGAGATCGTAAAGAGCTTCCACAGACTTCGGATCGTTTCGTAAGGCATCGCGGAGCCTGGCCTCTGTGACCTGCAGGCTCGGTGAGATCGCAGGTTCCTCTGCCGTCAGGGGCAATGCTGGACGGCGCTCGGCTTTATCGGGATTCAGTTGCTGGGCGATTGCGCATGAGCCGGAAAGCACGGCAGCGAGAATCGGAGAAATCCAGAAGCGCAGTCGCACGTCGTTTCAGTCCCGGCACGCTCGATGGAGCGCACACGTTCAGCGTACTCCCCAAAACCATGCCGCGGAGAGGTGACTCTCCCGTTCGGCCCGGTTTGGTGTGGCGTTTCTGAATTTTCTTCACCTTGTCATCCCGCGTTGTGGGTGAAGCGGCCGCAGGCTTCCGGCCCTATCGCGGCGCGACTCCCGCCGCCTGCAAACGGTCCAGTTCCGCCTTCGCGCGGCGCACATCCGCTTCGCGATTCAGTCTGCGATAGATGGGTAACAGCGCATACCACGCAGCGCGCTCGATGAAGGGCGAGGGATGCTGCTTCAGGCACGTCTCCAATGCGCCGACAGCCTCCTGGTCGTGTCCGGTTTTGCCGAGGCCGACACCCAGAAGGTAGTACGCCTGGACCGGATCGGCATGCGCATCGATCGCCTCGCGCAGCAAGGGGATTCCAGACTCAGGGTCCGCCCCTTCAACGTCGATTCGACCGAGTTGCAGCAGCGCGGTCGTGCTGTGCGGATTCAGCTCCAGCGCGCGCCCGTAGGCTTGGGCAGCCTCATCGAGTTTCCCGCTCCGCTGATACTCCACGCCCAGCGCATCGTAAAGATCCGCGTTGTTCGGCTGATCTTTGACGGCAATCGCGTATTCCTCAGCCGCCCGCTCCGGCTGCCCGCCCGCCGAATAGATCTCGGCCAGAGCTCGATGAACATGCCACGATTTTGGATCGAGCGCGTAGAGCTGCTGAAAGCACTCCCTCGCGACCTGCGTGTGCGCGCGTGCCCGCAGATCGAGGATATTGGCATCCTTTGGCGCGAGAGCCCCGGCCCGGTCCAGCGGTCCGACTGCTGCACTCGCATCCCCCCTGGCCATCTCAACGATGCCCAGCCAGCTCAGCACTTCTGTGTTGTTCGGTTGGATTTGGAGTTCGGTCTTCAGCGAGTCGACAGCAGCATCGAACTGATTCTGCTGATACTGTGCGATGGAGAGAAATAAATGCGCCCCCGGCAGATCAGCCCTGAGCCGAATTGCGTGCTCCAGGGGCTCTTCTGCTTTGTCGCCGTGCCCCTCTCGCAATAACGTCATGCCAAGACCAAGGTAGGCATTGGGCGAATCGGGGTAGGCACGGACCGCGTCACCGAAGCGCAGCTCGGCGTCGGCGAACCGCCCTTCGTGAATGGCCTGAGCACCCTGCCGCAGCAACTCGGCCTCGGATCCGGGAGGCGTCTGCGTCCCGGCCGACATGGCAGGCAGGCACTGAAGCATTGCCGCCGACCACAAGGCAACGAAACAAAGCAGCGTTTTCGCCATCGCCAGCTCCCAGGGGTGGGATGCGGAACGTCGCTCATCATAAACCTGGAGTCGCGCGGCATGCAGAGTGCGAAGATCACTCCGATCGCGCGCGTGCTGCCTGGTTTGTGGTAGCGAGAAAACGTTCTCCAGCATTCTCCCCGGAGCGTGCGCCGGAAAATCCCTCGCACCGGCGGATCCACTGCGCGGCGCGGAATTGAAATAGTACTGTCAGAACAGTTAAATGCACAGGTCAGCCCTGCTCCATCGTAGCCAGCCGACGCCTGCCCGATGATTGGAGAAAAGGTATTGCGAAAGGAGCGACGCGGAATCTCGTACGAACGATTTCGAGCGGGTCTCTTTCGATCGGCACCGGCACGACCGATTCCATCTCCGAACGGTTTCTTACTCCAAGGGGAATAGCTTTGTCGTAATAAAGTCACAATTGGCTTGACACGCTGACAGACCGCTTCTTAGCATGGCTGGTGTTTAATGACGGCCGAAGCGCGCTTCAGAAAACGATTACTCATTAAAAAGATCGCGCAACTGAAACACCGTGGTCGCAGAACTCTTGACTCGACCACCTTTGCTCACATGGAGGCCTTACCGTGACCCGAAAACCGCGCATAGCCGGTTTCTTCCGCATCATGGGCGTTTTGCTCACGTTGCTTTCCGTTCCTCTCGTTGGTTTCGCCCAGTCCGCACGCGGTTCGCTCGCCGGCACGGTAACCGATCCATCCGGAGCCGTCATCGTCGGGGCCAGCGTTGCTGCGACTCAAAATGAAACCGGTTCCAAAGCGGAAACCCTGACCACCAGCTCGGGCGACTTCCGTTTTCCCGAACTGCCGCTCGGTCGTTACGACATCGTTGTAACCGCTGCAGGCTTTTCGAAGTCCACCAGCACGGGCGTACTCATTACCGTGGGCAGCATTTCCACGCTGAACGTCGTGCTGAAAACCGGCTCGGTCGCCGAAACAGTGACCGTCGACGCCAGCGCGCCGACCCTTGAGACCGCAAGCTCCGACATCGGCGGTACGGTCAGCACCAAACAGATTGAAGACCTGCCGCTGTCCCTGGCGCTCGGCGTCAACGGCATGCGCTCTCCTGAGACCTTTGAGTTCCTCGTTCCCGGGACCACCGGCCCCGGTTCGGCTACCCAGAGCAATTCATCCAACGGCGTTTTCTTCGCCCGTATTTCCGGCGGCCAGGCCTACGGCAACGAAACACTGCTCGACGGCGCCAGCGTGCAGCGCAGCGAGAACGGATCCTCGTTCGATGAAACCTCGCCGTCGATCGAGGCGCTGCAGGAGTTCAAAGTCACGACCTCCACCCCATCGGCCGAGTTCGGCCGCACCACTTCCGGCATTACAAGTTTCTCCACCAAGTCAGGAACCAACGATTTTCACGGGATCGGCTACGCCATCGTGAAGAACCGGGCCTTCGATGCAAACTCCTGGTTCAACGACGGCTACAAGGCCTACCAATGCGTCGGCGTCTCCGACCTCAATTGCGCTTATAGCAAGCCCGCCGACAGCAAGTATGACTTCGGCGGTATCTTCAGCGGCCCGGTCAAAATTCCTCATCTCTACGACGGAAGGAACCGCTCGTTCTTTCTGTTTGCGTGGGAGCAATATAAGTTCAAGCTGGGAGGCACGCAATATGCGACGGTGCCCACCGCTGCGGAGCGGACCGGAGACTTCAGCGCCGATCTCGGACCGGACATCCCCGGAGGCTCGCCCTATCCGGGAGCCCCTTATAACGTGCTTCTGAACCCCTGCACGGGGACGCCGCTGCAGTACAACCAGATCTTCGACCCACGAACCAGTACCCAAATCAGTCCAAACGTGTTCTGCCGTACGCCGTACCCCGGAAACGTAATCAACTCTCCCATGAGCGCGGCTGCCCAAAAGCTGCTCTCCGCTTTGCCCCTCCCGAATCAGGCTCCCCTGAGCACCGACCTGTATGGATACAGGAACAACTACGTGACCTCGGGCACGCGCAGCATCGTCAACACCACCTATACCATTCGCATCGATCAGAATATCGGCCTCAAGAGCAAGATCTTCGCGACCTACGACACGCGCCAGAACACGGCGCTCGAGGGGATTCCGAACTTTCCCGAGCCGTATAACAGCAACGGCTATCCCCAGGCATTCACCACACACTACTCACGAGCCGGGTGGGACTATTCCATTTCCCCGACCGTGCTGAATCATCTGAACCTGGGCTACAACCGCACCAACAGCGTGAACGTGGGTGCGACGTACGGCACATCCCAGACCGCCTCTTCTCTGGGGATCGCGAATGACTTCTCGAAGTTCTTCCCGCTGATTGTTTTCCCCAGCCCGGATCAACCGACCACCTGGGGACAGCAGCAGAACGGCGACAACATCGACAACGGCATACGGGTCAATGACAGTGTGAGCTGGATCAAAGGCCGGCAGAGCCTGAAGTTCGGCGTCGACTTCCGGAACCAGCAGTACTCCGTCATCCAGTACAACCAGGACACGTTTAATTTTTACCGCGATCAGACCGCCGGCCTCAGTAATGCCTGCTGCGGGTCGGGAAGCTCGATCGCCAGCTTCCTCACCGGTGAGGTCGGCAACGGCTTCCAGGCCGTCTATAACGATCACCCCCGCTGGAACTCGCACTACATCGCCGGCTTCTTTGAGGATGACTTAAAGCTTTCGAAAAACCTGACTGTGAACCTGGGCCTGCGCTACGACGTCGATGTGCCGCGCAAGGAAGCGCTGAACCGCACCTCGGCATTCAGCTTCACCGCCCCCGACGCAGCCGCCGGCAATCTGCCGGGCGCCCTGGTTTTCGGTACCAACTGCAGTCATTGCAATACCGCCTGGGCGGACACCTGGTGGAAAGACTGGGGACCCCGCGTTGGCTTCGCTTATGTGCTGCCACACACGGACGATAAGGTAGTCCTGCGTGGTGGCGGCGCCATCCTCTACGGCCCGCTGCAGTACAGTGATTTCGGCTCGTCGATGTCGCTCGGCTACAACCAGAACCGCTCGTTCTACTCGGTGCAAAACGCGGCAGCCAACACGGGCGGCGCGTTTACGCCGGCCTTCCGGCTGGATTCAAGCTCCACTGCGGACCCCACCAATCCATCGGTTGGCTTTCCGGCTGTGAGCTACGCGCCAAACCTCGATCCCACGCAGCTGACTGCGCAAAACGGTCCGGGGAGCTTCGCTGCCGTCGGCGGTGAAGTCATTCGTTCTAACTGGGGCCGTCCGGCCATGGTCGACAACTGGAGCCTGCAGCTGCAGGATCAGGTGGCGCAGGATCTGATCCTGACCATCGGGTATATCGGACAATCGGGGCAGAACCTGCATTCCGGCTATCTGTCCAACATCAACAACATCGACCCGAAATACTTCAGCCTCGGCGACAAGTTGAACATACCGGGCTACACGATTCCCCTCGGTGGGTCCAACGGCGGCGTCGACGCGCCGTATGCAAGCTTCACCGGCGCGCTGGGACAGGCTTTGCGGCCCTTCCCCCAGTACGATTACATCGCCGGTGATTGCTGTCTCGAAAACATGGGCCACTCCTCTTACGAAGCGCTGGTCACTTCGCTCCAGCGCCGCTTCCACGATGGACTGAATCTCCAGGCGTCCTACACCTGGTCCAAGGCACTGACGGACGCGGATTCGACGATTCCGTTCAGCTACATTACCGGCGGCGGCGGCAACACCCTGCGACAGGGCCAGGGTTCCGCCAACCTGCATCTGGAAAAGGCGGTGAGCGCGCAGGACATCACCCACCAGTTCTCGCTGAGCTATCTTTACCAGCTGCCCTTTGGCAAGGGCCGCAAGTGGCTGCACAACAGCCGCGCGGCTGACCTGCTGATTGGTGGATGGCAGGTGGGCGCGATTCAGCGCTACCAGAGCGGGGAGCCCGTCAGCTTCGGCTGTGCCTCCGGCATTCCCTTCTACCAGAACTGCATTACCTACACGGCCGGACCCGCATCGAAGGGCGGGACCAGTTTCGCCAGCGCAGCCTACAAGGCGAATAAGAACGGCCCGAGCTACTTCAACCAGAAATCCTGGTTCAAACCGGCGTACAACACGATTGCTTCGTCGGGGCCGCTCGTCGCGCTTTCCGATGCGGCATTCGTGGATCAAAACTCGGAGTTTGGGCCGGACCGTACTTTCACACCAGGATGCGCTGCCTTTAACGGCGGCAATGCCTGTTCCTTCGATCCGTTCAGTCTTGGCAACATACCCCGCGTTACGAACAAGATCACCGGACCAAATTACCTCTCCGAAGACGTGAGCCTGCTCAAGGATTTTCATATCACTGAGCGGTTGGTCTTCCAGCTCAAGGGAGAAGGGTTCGATATCTTCAACCGGCACCGGATGGCGATTCCTGACACAAGTCCGGGCGATCTCTGCAACGGAACCGGCTGCACCGGCTTCGGTATTCCAACCGCCACCGATTATGGTCCGCGTAATCTGCAGGTCAGCGGTCGCGTCACCTTCTGATAACCAACCGGGCTCTTCTCCAAAAGAGGAGAGCCCCCGCTTCGCTTGCTGGAGGTCAGGCGTTCTGCCTGGCCTTCTTTCTTGCATTGAGCCCCATTCCGCTACTGAATTCCTGTCCGATGTATACTCTGCCGTCCGCCTGGTGAATTCCGATGATGTCGCGCGTGCTTCTCATGAGCTTCATCTGCGTCGTTGGAATCTCATTTGTTTCGCCGCGATTTGAACGCGCGCAGCAATCCCAGTCCAACAGCTCCGGAATGGCCGCCGATTCCGCGCAGCCGCCGGGTTTCGACGCGCAGCATCGGCCCATCACCGCCGGGGGAACAGTCGCTTCCGGTCCCATCGTTTTCGAGGACATCGCGGATCAGGCCGGCCTCACGCGCTGGCGCAACATCACGGGAACCCCGCAGAGACGCCTCATCATCGAAGCCAAGGGATCCGGCGTTTGCCTGCTCGATTTCGACCGCGACGGCTGGCTCGATATCTATCTCGTCACCGGATCCACCTTCGACGCACTGAGCGGAAAAGGGTCGGCTCCTCATGCGGCGCTCTTTCGCAATAACCACGATGGAACCTTCACCGATGTCACTGCGAAGGCCGGTGTCGCCAACGACCGCTGGGGTATGGGTTGTGCGGTCGCCGACTACGACAACGACGGCTGGCCCGATCTCTACGTCACCAACCTCGGCGGCAACCGCCTGTTTCACAACAACCGCAACGGCACGTTCACTGATGTCGCCGAGCAGGCCGGAGTGGCGCTCACGTCGCCTCCAGGAAGCATTCTGACCGACTACACCGGAGCGACCTTCGGCGACTACGACGGCGACGGTCGTCTTGATCTCTTCGTTGCGGGATACATCCAGTACGATTTGCGAAACCCGCCCGTGGGCGGATCGTCTTCGGTTCGCACTGCGCGATGCCAGTATCGCGGCGTGGATGTGATGTGCGGACCGCGCGGGTTGCAGGGTGCGCCGGATCATCTCTTCCATAACAACGGCGACGGCACATTCACTGATGTAAGCCGCAAGGCCGGCGTCGAAGACGACGCCGGTTACTATGGCCTCGGTGCGCTCATCGTTGATGTCAATGGCGACGGATTGCCGGACTTGGTGGTGGCCAACGATTCAACGCCGAACTATCTCTACATCAATAAGGGCGATGGCATGTTTGAAAACCAAAGCTATGCCAGCGGTCTCGCGGTCAACGGCGAAGGCCGCGAAGTCGCGAACATGGGACTCGCGGCGGGGGATTACGAGAACAACGGTCAACTCGACCTGGTCAGCACAACGTTTTCCGATGACTACGATGTCGTCTTCCGCAACAACGGACGCGGAGAATTCGAAGACGTCAGCTACCGTACGCGCATCGCGCAGCCAACACTGCCATTCGTCGGTTTTGGCGACGGCTTCCTCGACTACGACAACGATGGCTGGAAGGATTTATTCATTGCCAACGGCCACGTTTACCCCACCGCCGACCATCATCCGGAATGGGGTACGAGCTACGCGCAGCGCCCATTGCTGTTCCACAATCAGCATGACGGAACCTTTGCGCTGGTGCCGGCCGTACAGGGCACCGGCCTGGCAACGCTCAGCGTTGCACGCGGCGCCGCCTTCGGAGACCTGTTCAACGACGGCAGAGTCGACGTAGTCATCAACAATCTGGAGGGCCGTCCGGTCTTGTTGCGCAACGTCAACTCCGATCGAAATCACTGGATCGAGTTACGGCTGATCGGAGGGTCCAGAAGCCCGCGCGATGCTGTTGGGGCGACGGTTTATGTGACGGCCGGCGGCGTTCGCCAGCGGGCCGACGTCCTGAGTGGGGGAAGCTACCTCTCGTCCAGCGATCTTCGTTTGCATTTCGGCATCGGGACATCCACCCATATCGATGGCATCGAGATTCACTGGCCGGATCGTGGGATCGAGAAGATCGCTGTGAAGTCTGTCGACCGCATCTTCACCCTCGTGGAGGGAAAAGGTGTGACGGAGCAAATGCCGACCCAACTCGCTCCCCAGCCCCGAACTCCGGCGCCAAACAGCGCGCCGAAAAGGCCGGGAATGGCGTCCTGAAACCTTCCCGTCATCATGCGGATTCGGGAGGCGACCGGAGTCAGCGGGGACGTTGCTGGTCCGCCAGCCGGGCAAAGACGCCGGCGACGATCCGGTCGCAGCGCTCGCCCATGAAGGGGAACGCAGTCTTTGCCGACGCGCCGACTTTTTCCATCAGGGCTTTGCGCGCGAGGGCCCGCCCGCGATGCAAACGCACTTTCACGTTCTGTTCGGAAATCTCGAGCGAAGCAGCCGTTTCGGCGGTGGAAAGCTCCTCGACGTCGCGCAGCATGACCACGGTGCGGTACATCTCGGGCAGATTCAGAAGGGCCTCTTCGAGCATTCCGCTTACCTCGCTGTGCGCCGTGTTTTGTTCCGGATCCCGTTCGGCGGAGGGCGGGTCCATCTCGCCGTCGTTTTCGTCGATGGCGGAGAAGCGATTGCGTCGGCGCAGCCGGGCCAGCGCTTCGTGCACGGCGATGCGGGTCAGCCAGGTGGAGAAGGCGGCTCGACCTTCGAACTGATCCAAATGCTGGTACGCACGCACCCAGGCATCCTGCATCACGTCCTCGGTCTCATCGTCCTCGCGCAGGATGGCGCGCACCGTGCGATAGAGGCGTTGATTGTAGCGGCGCATGAGGATCTCGTAGAGCGCCGTGTCGCCGGCGAGTACGTGGAGGACGACCTGTTCGTCGCTCCAGGCCTCGACGCGCACCTGTTCCAGCAATTCCATCGTCCCTCCCCAATGGTATAGAGAATGCGTTCGGCAGAAGGTTACAGAGGTCCGCACGAATTTCTGTTGTAACCTTCCGGGCTCCCGCGGCTCCATTGCGGCAGGAGGGATCGTATGGAGCGCGTCGATTCCCGTCTCAATTCAGCCTGGTGGGCGCTGCGCCTCGGGCTGGGGCTGGGTCCGATTGTGGCCGGCCTCGACAAGTATTTCAACAAGCTGACGGACTGGACCATGTACCTGAGTCCACTGGTGACCAAAGTGGTTCCCGTGAGCCCGGCGACGTTCATGCACATCGTCGGGATCGTGGAGATTGTCGCCGGATTCATCGTACTGAGCCGTTGGACGAAGATCGGCAGCGCCGTCGTAGGACTTTGGCTGCTGGCGATTGCGGTGAATCTGGTCACCACCGGCATGTTCTACGACCTCGCGGTGCGCGACGTGGAGATTGCGATTGGAGCCTTTGCGCTGTTCCGGATCACGGAGTGCCGGGAACGCGCACAGGCAGAGTCAGCGACTGCTCGCTCGTTCGAAACCCGCGCGATCGCTTCGTGAACTCAACCCCTAACCCCAGTACGGAGGAGAAGAATGAAGAACGTTATCCGCCTTGCTCTGATTGCGCTGCTGGCCCTGCCGGCGGGCGCAGAGACCTTTAAGAACGTGTCGGTCGTGGACAACAACTGCTCTCGGCGCGTCGCTTCCAACCCCGACAGCCACACGAAAGAATGCGCGCTGAAGTGCGCGGCGAGCGGCTTCGGGATCATCACCGCCGACAATCAGTATCTGAAGTTCGACGAGGCGGGCAATCAGAAAGTGCTCTCCGAAATTAAGTCGTCGAGCAAGGCCGATCACCTGCGCGTGGACGTGAGTGGGACCGTCAGGGGTGACACGATCCAGGTTTCCTCCGTCAAGGTGCTGTAAGTCACTCCGCTGGCTCGGGCAGGGTTCTGTGCCCGAGCCTTTTTTTGCCACGTGGCATGAACCGAGAGCCGCTTAGTGCGCGCCGGCCGGCGGTCGCGCGCCCGGGCGGGCTTTCTTGAAGAACCAAACCAGCACAACGCAGACGAAGCAGATCAGGCTCATCCAGCGGAAGACGTCGACGTAGGCCCACAGCAGGGCCTGGCGGCCCAGCTGGC
>DASZYN010000424.1:0-3163 GCA_035545435.1 Acidobacteriaceae bacterium
CTGGGCTGGCTTCGACAATCTTCGCTTCGCCGTCCTCAACGCCCTCGCCCGCGCCCTCGAACTCAAGCGCCTGCACCCCTCGGGAGAGGTGCAGTAAACGAATTTGCGGAAAAGATTGCCTGGCGCAGAAGCGCGCAGGGAACGAGCAGCGAAGAGCTGTCCTGACCCACGCCCCGAAACTAGCGAGTGTGGGTTTCTGATGTTTCTTCACCTTGTCATCCGCCCGGACCCTTCGCGCAACGAAGGGGAAGAGGAGGGACCTGCCCTTTCTTCATCTTGTTATCCCGACCGGACCCTGAGCATAGCGAAGGGGAAGCGGAGGGACCTGCTTCTCTTTCGCATAAAGAAATTCCGGAAACACCACGCTCGTGTGGCGTTTCTCAAGTTTCTTCCCCTTGTCATCCCGCCGGACCCTGAGCATAGCCAACGGAGAGCGGAGAGACCTGCTTCTCTTTCGCATTAAGAAATTTCGGAAGCATCACGCTGGTGTGGTGTCCCGCAAATTCCTTCAACATCCGATCCTGGTTTTGTATCAGGGCGCGACTTCACAGCTTGCGAAAAACCCGAAGCTTTGAAAGGGTCCGGCTTGAGCCGGCGGTAACGCCCCCAAAATCAATCCGGCTTCAGCCACCGAGGGAGGAGTTCTGCTTTCTGCAGACTTCTCCGCAAGCTTTTTCAGTCGTGCCACAAGGCTCCCAAAACGCATCCGGGCTTTAGCCCCTGAGGGGCTCTTCCTCCCCGGCTCGCTTTTTTCCGCAAGACCTTCAGTCGTGCCATAAAGAACGCAAAACCAGGGGGGCTTCAGTCCCTGCGCCCTGCCGGTCGGGTGCCTGCGGTCGCGTGCCTGATTGTTCAATGAACTTCAGGGACACAACACTTCCGGTGCATCGGTGGGGATGGCTGCGCCGACACGTTAGCCTAAGGTTCATTCGAGAATCTGCAGCAGGTCAGGCGAGAATCTGCAGCCGGCCTTAACTCCGCCCAAACCAGGCAAACGGCCCACCCGCCCAAAAGCATAGTTTGGCCAGGTTCACCCCACAGCAAGAAGCGGACTCCTTTTGCGCGCAAGAATCAATGCCAACCCGCCCTTGCTGCGCACCAAAGCACCGTCCCCGCACTACCCAAAACCAAATTGGGAAAATGTAACCTGTTCATCTTCGCCGGGCCGCAGCACGCTCCGAATCAGGCGACTGCCCCTCAGCTCACCAGAACCGGCTCCCGCTCCGCCGCTCCCGCACCTCGCGGCGCACGCCCCGTCGACCGCCGCACCACCAGCGCCGGTTGCACTCCATATTCGGCGCCCTTGCCCGCATCCTGGCGAATGCTGTACAGCGCCCGAAACGCTACCCGCGCGATCTCCTCTCGCGACAATCGCACCGTCGTCAGCGCCGGCTGCGTGAAGGCGCTGATTTGAATATCGTCGAACCCCACAATCGAAATATCTTCCGGCACCCGTAATCCCCGCTCGTGGATCGCCCCCAGCGCCCCGATCGCCGTCATATCGTTCGACGCCAGAACCGCCGTCGGCCGCGTCTTCCGCCCCAGCAGCCGCGCCATCGCATCATGCCCGCCATCCACCTGGTGGTTGCCTTCTTCGATCCAGTCCGCCCCGATCCCCCGCCGCTCCAGGCATCCGATGAATGCCTCCCGCCGCACCCGCGCCGATCGCAGCATCATCGGCCCCGAGATGAATCCGATATCCGTGTGTCCCAGTCCGACAATATGTTCCACCGCCGCGTCCACACCCGCCGCATAATCCACCACGATGTTGCTCGTCAGCTTCTCCGCCTTGCCCGTATCGAGAAACACCAGCGGAATCTCCCGGCTCTGGAACTCCGTGATCAGCCGCGCATCCATCTCCGATGTCATGATCGCCACGCCGTCCACTTTGCGCTGCAGCATCCGTCGCACGCACCCCTCCATGCGCGCCGGATCGTAGCTCTTATTCGCCACCAGCACTTCCTGCTCGTTCTGCACCGCGATGTCTTCGAAGCTCTTCACCAGCTCCGGAAAAAACGGGTTCGTGATGTCGGAAATAATCAGACCGTAAAGATTGCTGCGCCCCGACCCCAGCGCCCGCGCCCACGTGTTCGGATAGAACCCCAGCTCCTCGATCGCCCGCTGCACGCGCTCCTTCGTCTCCGGCGTCACCTTGTCCGAGCTGTTGATCGTTCGCGAAACCGTTGCCGTGGAGACCTTCGCCCGGCGCGCTACTTCTCTGATGTTCATAAGCGATCTGACCCCTTATATTCCATCCGCGCACACTTAAGAAAGATCATTCGCAGAAAGCGTTTACGCGAATCCCTCCCGTTCTCGACCTTCACTCGTATTTCGGCTCGCACTTCGCTCGCACTTCGCTCGCATTTTCCACTCGCAGTTCGCTCGCTTTCAACTCGCCTTTCGCTCATTTTTTACTCGCAGTTCGTTCGCTTTTCGCTCTCCTCCCAGCCTTTCCTGTACGATGACCGCAAATGCAACCGGCCCTCCTTCGTTCCATCGCGCGACCCATCGCCGCCGCTCTCTTCCTCTGCCTCGCCCTCTCCGCTGCCGCCCAAAAATCTCCCCGCTGGACCGAGCAACAAGCCAACACCTGGTACGCCCACCAGCCCTGGCTCGTCGGCAGCGACTACCTCCCGGAGAACGCCATCAATCAGCTCGAGATGTGGCAGGCCGACACCTTCGACCCTCAGCGTATCGACCTCGAACTCGGCTGGGCCGAAGCCATCGGCATGAACACCATGCGCGTCTTCCTCCACGACCTGCTCTGGCAGCAGGATCCCGACGGCTTCCGCAAACGCATCGATACCTTCCTCGCCCTCTGCGCCAAACATCACATCCGCCCCATCCTCGTCTTCTTCGACTCCTGTTGGGATCCCAACCCCAAACTCGGCCCCCAACATCCGCCCATCCCCGGCGTGCACAATTCAGGATGGGTGCAGAGCCCCGGCCGCGCCGCCCTCGCCGACCCCTCCCAGTACCCGCGCCTCGAAGCCTATGTCAAAGGCGTCATCGCCGCCTTCGCCTCCGATCCCCGCATCCTCGCCTGGGACCTCTGGAACGAGCCCGACAACGGCAACGAATCCTCCTACTCCAACGGCGAACTCACCAGCAAACAGGCGCTCATCGCCAAACTTCTCCCTCAGGTCTTCGAATGGGCCCGCTC
>DASZYN010000425.1:0-2434 GCA_035545435.1 Acidobacteriaceae bacterium
CACCGACCTGGGCGGGACACCGAGCCTGCGCGCCCTGCTGGCCAGGGTACGCAAGGTGACGCTGAGCGCGTTCGACCACCAGGAGCTTTCCTTTGAGCAAATCGTGGAAGATCTGCAACCGGAACGCAGTCTGAGCCATTCGCCGATCTTCCAGGTGTTATTTACGCTGCACAATACGCCGGTGGTCGAACAGAAAATCGGCGATCTGCTGATTTCACCGCTGGAGGTGGAGCACACTACGTCCAAGTATGATCTGTCACTGGACCTGGGCAAGACCGAGGCAGGCGAGCTGGAAGGCTTTTTCGAGTATAACAGCGATCTGTTTGAGGCGGAGACGATTGCGCGCCTGGCCCGCCATTTTACGCGGGTGCTGGAAGAAATGGCGCGGGACATCGAGCAGCCGATCAATGCGTTTGTGCTGCTGACCGAGGACGAGGTACAGCGGCAGACTGTGACCTGGAATACGGTCGAGGCGCCCTATGAGCTGAACGAGGGCTACGTGGAGCGCTTCCGGCGGCAGGCGGCGCTGACTCCCCAGGCCGTGGCGCTGGTCTGCGGCACCGACTCACTGACCTATCGCGAACTGGATCGACGCTCCAATGCCCTGGCTCTGCGTCTGCGGGCACGCGGCGTTGGACCTGAGCGCCTGGTTGCGGTACTCGATCAGCGCGATCTGCCCCTGGCGGTGGCCTTGCTGGCCATCCTGAAAGCCGGGGGAGCCTATCTGCCGCTCGATCCCTCCCAACCGCTGAGCCGCCTGCGCCAGATGATCCGCCAGAGCGGCTGCGCTTTCGTGCTGACCGGCGAACCTTTCGCCGCTCGCCTGCAAAGCGTGCTGGATGACTTCCCCGCCGGGGAGCGGCCCGCCTGGGAGGTGCTGAACGCGACGGAGGAGGCCGCCGAGGGACCGGAACTGCCCTGGCAGGGGGAACGGCTGGCCTATGTGATCTATACCTCTGGCTCGACCGGTCTGCCCAAGGGAGTGATGGTCGAACACCGGGGTATGCTCAACCACCTGCTGGCCAAGGTCGCCGCCCTGGATCTGCGCCCCTCCGATTGCGTGGCGCAGAATGCCTCCCAGTGCTTCGACATCTCCATCTGGCAACTGCTGGCCGCCTGGCTGGTTGGCGCTCGCGTCCATCTCTTCCCCGATCAGCAGGCCCATCAGCCCGCTGAACTGCTGGCCGAGGTCCAGCGCGGCGGCGTGACGGTCCTCGAACTGGTGCCCTCGCTCCTGCGCGCTCTGCTCGATCTGCTGGAACAGAGGCAGGTGGCTCCTCCCGCTGCGTTGCGCTGGTTGATCGCCACCGGGGAAGCGCTGCCCGCTGATCTCTGTCAGCGCTGGCTGGCCCTCGCTCCGCAGATCCCTCTGCTCAACGCCTATGGTCCCACCGAGTGCTCCGACGATGTAACCCATATGGAGATTACGCAGGCGGACGAGTTGAGCGGACCGGTGGCGCCGCTGGGGTATCCGCTGCCCAACACGCGGCTGTACGTGCTGGATGCCGCTCAACAACTGGTACCCGTGGGCGTCAGTGGCGAACTGTGGGTCGGCGGCGTGGGCGTGGGACGCGGCTACCTCAACGATTCTCGCCGCACCGCCGAAGCGTTTCGTCCCGATCCCTTCGGTGCGCCGGGACAGCGCCTCTACCGCACCGGCGACCTGGTGCGCGCCCGCCCCGATGGTCAGATGGAGTTCCTGGGCCGCATCGATCAGCAGGTCAAGCTGCGCGGCTATCGCATCGAACTGGGCGAGATCGAGGCCGCGCTGCGCAAACATCCCTCGGTGCGCGATTGCCTGGTCATCCTGCGCGAGAGTGAGACGCACAACGCGCGCCTGCTGGCCTATGTGGTGCCGCACAGCGAAGCGGCGGTGAGTCCGGCGGACCTGAGCGCGCATCTCAAAAATATGTTGCCGGAATATATGCTGCCCGCTGGCTACCTGCTGCTGGACGCGCTGCCACTGACGGCCAATGGCAAGGTTGATCGCAAGGCTCTGCCGGAGCCAGAGTACCAGTTTGCTCAGGAGGATACGCCCTATGTCGCGCCCTCTACGCCGACCGAACAGACCCTGGCCGCTATCTGGAGTTCGGTGCTGGAGTATCCGCGCGTGGGCATTCACGACGACTTCTTTCTGCTGGGAGGTCATTCGCTGCTGGCCATCCGCCTGATGAGCCAGATTGAGCAGCAGTTCGCGCGCCATCTGCCGCTGGAAATGATCTTTCAATGGCGAACTATCGCTGAACTGGCCAGCGTGCTAGATCGCGTTACCGCTCAGTCGGCCTGGGAAACCACCAGCGATCCCGCCTGGGAGGAGCTTAACCTTTACACAGAGGCCACGCTGGCCACCAGCGATTGCCCGGAGGTCTGGCCGCAAGATCTGGCCTCGGAGCCGACTACAATCCTGCTCACCGGCGCGACAAGCTTTCTCGGT